>JAFAFD010000427.1 GCA_023423675.1 Pseudomonadota bacterium
TATCCGTGCCGGGGATGGCGAAGAAGCCCTTCAGGTCAGGATCGGTCGGGCCCGCAGCGCTGTCCGGGCGCGATGCGGCGGTGGACGGATCGGCCACCGATTCACGCTGTGGCAGCACCGGCGACGCCACGCCGGGCACCTGGGTGGGATGCAGCATAGCGGTCGCGGCTGGCGTTACGGGCGCGGTGGCTGGCGGGGCAGCGGAGGCCGTCGTCGCCGCACTGGCAAGGGCTTCGCGCTGTTCGAGGCGATCCAGGCGCTGCTGCATGCCTTCCAGTGCCTGGCGCAGGGTCACGATCTCGCGCCGCAGAGCCTGCGCGTCCTCCTCTTCGGCATGGGCCGGCGTTGCCGCCATCGCCGCCATGCACACCAGACTCAGTCCTGCCAAGCGCATTGCATCCTCCATGGACGAACACCTGCCAGACACTGCCGGACGGGACGCCTGCGCGTTCCCGACAGCGACCTGCCGTTGCTGGGTTGCGGAGTACTGCGTCGATGCCCGCAGGCAGCCTGCATGCTGCAGGCAACAGGACCATGACATCGCCCTGTTGTTTCCGTGGGCCGCTCGACTGCGGCTGCGCTGCCAGCGAGGTGGCGACCGCAGGCGTCTGGGTAGCAAGCCCGAAGTGAGGGTGTCGTGAATGACGCAGCACGATTCACCTGCTCCTGGCAGATCCGTGACGCTGTCCCTGTCGTGTTGACGCTGGAATCCATGCGTCAAGGCTAGCGAGCCTGTCGCTTTCAGCCTTGATTGCGATCAAGTCACGATGCGTGATCTAAGTCACTATTCATACGTGATTCCGCACCGCCCACTGCGCAGCCGTATCCAGCCGCACTGTCGCAGAACGCAACAGGCCCGCACGTTGCCGTGCGGGCCTGCTGTTGTTGATCACGGGCGGGCAGCGCGGTCAGCGCGGGCCCAGCACCTTCAGCAGGTCGTCGCCCTGCGGCAGGCCGGCACGACGCTCGACGCTGCCCTCTGCATTCTGGAACAGGATGCCCGGCGTACCCTGGAAGCCCATTTCCACCATCAGCACCTGGTTGGCGTCGAGCTTGCCAGCGACGTCGCGGCTGATGCTCGGCAGCGGCTTGATGCCACCACGCTCGAACTGGTGCTCGTTCTCCAGCAGCGCGGCACTGGGGTCGCGGGCGGACAGGATGGCCGCGGCCTTGGCCGGGCTGTCTTCACGGATCACGCCGACCATGATGTGACGCAGCTGCACCTTGCCTGCATCCACCCAGGGACGGGCAGCATCCCAGAACTTGTGGCAATACGGGCAATTTGCGTCACTGAAGGTGTAGACGATCCGCGGGGCGTCGGCCTTGCCGTCACGCACCCACGCGCTGGCTTCCAGCTTGGACCACATCTTGGCCGACATCGGCGCGGACACCAGCTTCTCCACCGCCTCGGCGGCCACGTCGTTGCCCTCGGCATCGAACAGGCTGCCGACCAGCACATGCTTGCCATCCGCGGTGACATACGCCGCCGCCGGCTGCTGGCCACCGACCACGCCGGCAAAGCCGCGCAGGCCGCCCGGTGCATCGAATTCGGAAACGACCTCGAAGCCGTGCTTCTCGATGCCCTTCAGGACCGCGGGGCGCTCACCCTTGCCTGCGGCAGGGGCCGCCGCAGCGGTGCCGGCGGGCGTCTTGGCCGGCGGCGTCTGTGCCTGGCTGCAGGCGGTCATGGCCAGCAGCACCGGCAGGATCAGGACCGCAGGCGCGGTGCGCAGGGAAATCGACAGCATGGGAACTCCAAAAGGAAATGCCCGCGCAGGCTACCGCAGCCTGCGCAGTTTGTGTTCAAGACCGGCCTGGGTCAGTTCACCGAGGTGCAGATCCTGCAGGCGCCCCTGCGCATCGAAGAACAGGGTCGAGGGATAGGCGCGCACGCCCAGCGCGGTGGAGGCCGACGCAGGCTCGTCCAGCAGGACATCGCGCAGCGCAAGCTGCTCTGCGGCCAGGAACTGCCGTACCTCCTCCTGGCCTTCGCCCTGGTTGAGGAAGACGAACTGCAGTTCGGGGTGGGACTGCTGCGCACGGGCCAGAACCGGCATTTCGCGCCGGCATGGACCACACCAGCTGGCCCAGAGATTCAGCACCACGGGCTTGCCACGGAATCGATCCAGGTCCAGCGACTGACCCTGCAGATCCACCACCTGCACCGCTGGCAGGGACAGCGTGTTGGCCTGCCACTGCGACAGACCATAGCTGCCCACGCCCCACAGCAGCGCACCAGCGAGTGCACTGCACAGCACCGGAACACGCAGCGAAGGATGGCGACGCAGACGCCAGACACCCCACCCCAGCGCCGCAGCCAGCACGACGACCACGTGATAGCCGCCATCGGCAATCTGCAACATGCTCCAGGGCGCGTCACGATAGAAGGCGAAGTTGGCGGCAATGAAGGACACGCGGCCGCAGAGCAGGCCGACCAGCAGCATGTCCAGCACCTGACCCGCGCCCGAAGGCCGCGGCGGCACCGGCTGGCGCGCCGGCCAGAGCCGCGCGATGCCCATCGCCAGCAGCAGACAGATCAGGATCACCACTACCGGCATCGGCACCGGCCCCACACTTGCCATTACATCACCTGCACCACATTCCAGAGTCCTGCATGGTCGGAGCGCCGCGCCCGCGTTGCAAGCGCGGCGCCCTGCCCGCGGTCGTCAGGCCGCGTCCAGCCGCGAGTCCGCAACCGGTACCACCGGCACGGCCCGCGATGCCATCGCCGCCGGTGCCGGCAACGCGCGCTCGCGCCGCTTGCAGTTCACGTGCCGCCGGTAATTGGCCGGCGTCATGCCGACGATGCGTAGGAACAGGCGCCGGAACGCGCTCTGGTCCGCATAACCCACGCCCCAGGCGACCTCGTCGATGCTGGCGCCCTGCTGCAGCAGGGTCTGCGCCTTGGCCACGCGCAGCCGCTGGCAGTACTCGATGGGACGCAGCCCGGTGGCTTTGAGGAAGCGGCGCTGCAGCGTCCGCGGCTCAAGGCCGGAGACCTCGCAGATGGCCGGCAGCGTCGCCCCGCGTGCGGAGGTGGTGTGCAGCCAGCGCTGGGCCTTGAGCACATCACGGTCGCCGTGGGCGAAGTTGGCACTGAACCGCTCCAGATCCTGCTGCACGCCCGCCGGTACGACAATGCCCAGCTGCTGCGCGACCGCGCTGGCCACGCCCTGCCCGTGCAGGCGATACAACAGGCGCAGGCCCAGGTAACGCCATGCCTGTGGGCCGGCCACGGTGAGCAGGTCACCGTCATCGACCAGCGCACGTTCACTGGGGGCCCAGCTGGCGGCCTGACCCTGCAGGCCCGGATGGCGCCGCAGATCGGGGCCCGACACGGTGCGCCCGGCGAGCAGGCCCGCCCGTGCCAGTACACCGACACCGTCGGCCGCCGCGGCCAACAGGCTGCCGCCGTCGTAATGCGCACGCAGCCAGTCCAGCAGGACTTCCTCGGCGCGCACCGAGACCACTGGGCTGACCTGGCCCGGAAGGGCGATAACGGCGGGAATCGCCGCATCCAGCATTTCCGCACCGGCGACGCGGGTCACACCGCGATTGCTGGCCGGCACGATCCAGCGGGTGACCAGCACGCGGGCACTGGGGCGCCGCTGCTGCTGGGCCAGGCGATTGGCCACGTGGGCCATTTCAGCCAATACCGAAGCTGCAGACGGATCTCCTCCCGGATACTCGACCACGGCAACCTCGACGAAACCTTCGTTGTTCAGTCCCTCCACGCTCCCCTCCTCCATTCGTTCAGGCCGTCGAGCGGCCGGTTCAGGCGAAGGGTAGGAAGTGCCGCAGCGGCAGGGCTATGAAGAAAGTTGCAAAGTGCGCTGAATGGGGGAAACCCACAAACTCTTGACTCTTGACCAGACTCCAGGGTTGACAATGGCGGCATCCACCAGGAGTGCGCCATGAATATTGGACAGCTGGCCCGCGAGGCTGGGGTGCCGATCGACACCGTCCGCTACTACGAACGCCAGCAGCTGCTGCCCACCGCAGCGCGCTCTGCCGGCGGCTACCGCATCTTCGGCGAGCAGGACCTGCGCCGGCTGCGGTTCATCCGCCGCGCCAAGGGGCTGGGTTTCAGCCTGGAGGAAATCGCCGAGCTGCTGGCACTGAGCGACCGCCACCAGCAGGACATGGCCAGCGTGCGCGATACGGCACAGGCGCGCCTGCTCGACATCGAGCAGCGCATGGCCGAACTGCAGCGCATGCATGCCGCACTGGCACAGCTGGTGGACGCCTGCCCCGGCCATGGTGCGCTGGAACAGTGCCCCATCCTCGCCGCACTGACCGAGGACAACGCATGAACACCGGACATTCCCATCACGACCACGGCCCGTCGCCCACTGCAGGCGGCTGCTGTGGCAGCGCGAAGAACGCGCCAGCCACGGTGAAGGACCCGGTCTGCGGCATGGACGTGGACCCGGCCCGCAGCCCCCACCACGCGGAACACGCTGGAAAGCAGTGGCACTTCTGCTCGGCACGCTGCCGCGAGCGCTTCATCGCCACGCCCAGCGCCTTCGATGGCAGCACGCCGAAGGCCGCCGGCGGCTGCTGCGGCGGGCACAAGGCAGCAGCCGGCACCGCCACGGTGAAGGACCTGGTCTGCGGCATGGACGTCGACCCGGCCAGCACCGCGCACCACACCCATCACCAGGGCCAGGACTACCACTTCTGCAGTGGCGGCTGCCGGCAGAAATTCATCGCCGATCCGCAGCGTTACCTCGATCCGTCGTCCTACGTCGCCCCCGAGGTTCCCGCGGGCACGCTCTACACCTGCCCGATGGACCCGGAAATCGTGCAGGAAGGCCCCGGCACCTGCCCGATCTGCGGCATGGCGCTGGAACCGATGATGCCCAGCCTGGACGAGGGCGAGAATCCGGAACTGACCGACTTCCGCCGCCGCTTCTGGGTGTCGCTGCCGCTGAGCGTGGCGACCATGGCGCTGGCGATGCTGGCGATGACCCCGTTGCTGCATGCACTGTCGCCGACGCTGCGGGTGTGGATCGAGGGCGCGCTGGCCACGCCGGTGGTGCTGTGGGCCGGCTGGCCGTTCCTCGAACGCTGGGCGCAGTCGATCCGCAACCGCAGCCCCAACATGTGGACGCTGATCGGCACCGGCGTCATCGCCGCCTACGGCTACAGCGTGGTGGCCACGGTCGCACCGGGCGTGTTCCCGCCCTCGTTCCAGCAGCACGGCCACGTCGGCGTGTACTTCGAAGCGGCGGCAGTGATCATCTCGCTCACCCTGCTCGGCCAGTTGATGGAACTGCGGGCGCGGGCCAAGACCTCGGCAGCGATCAAGGCCCTGCTGGGCCTGGCACCGAAGACCGCGCGGCGCATCGACGCCGATGGCAGCGAGCATGACATCGAACTGGCGCTGGTGAAGGCCGGCGACCGCCTGCGCGTGCGCCCCGGCGAGAAAGTGCCGGTGGACGGCCGCGTGCTGGAGGGCCGTTCCTCATTGGACGAATCGATGCTGACCGGCGAACCGGTACCGGTGACCAAGCAGGCGGGCGACAGCGTGATCGGCGCGACCCTGAATGGTTCCGGCGCACTGGTGATCGAAGCCGAACGCGTGGGCGATGACAGCATGCTGGCGCAGATCGTGCAGCTGGTGGCGCAGGCGCAGCGTTCACGCGCGCCGATGCAGCGCATGGCCGACAAAGTGGCGTACTGGTTCGTTTTGGCGGTGCTGGCGGTGGCCGCGCTGGCGCTGTTCGGCTGGGGCCTGTTCGGACCGGAGCCGTCATGGACGCATGGCGTGCTGAGCGCGGTGGCGGTACTGATCATCGCCTGCCCGTGTGCGCTCGGGTTGGCCACGCCGATGTCGATCATGGTGGCCACTGGCCGCGCCGCGCAGCATGGCGTGCTGTTCCGCGATGCCGAAGCCATCGAAGCACTCGGCAAGGTCGATACGCTGGTGATCGACAAGACCGGCACGCTCACCGAGGGCCGCCCAGCGTTCGATGCCGTGCATGCCTGTGCGGGTTTCGAAGACACCCAGGTGCTGCAGTGGGCGGCCAGCCTGGACCAGGGCAGCGAGCATCCGCTGGCCGAAGCCATCGTCACCGCTGCACGCACGCGTGGACTGCCATTGCTGGCGGTGGAGGATTTCGATTCGATCACCGGCCTGGGCGTGCGGGGCCGCGTGGACGGCCGCTCGATGTGGCTGGGGAACACCGCGCTGATGGCCGGGCAATCGGTGCAGGTGGCCGCCGTGCAGGAACAGGCCGATGCGCTGCGCCGTCATGGTGCCAGCGTGATGTACCTGGCGGTGGACGGGCAGCTTGCAGGCCTGTTGTCAGTGGCCGATCCGATCAAGTCGACCACCGCCGAAGCCATCGCCGCGCTGCACCGCGATGGGCTGCGCATCATCATGGCCACCGGTGATGGCCTGCTGACCGCGCAGGCCGTGGCGTCCACCCTGGGCCTGGATGAAGTGCATGGCGAGAGTCGCCCCGCCGACAAGGCCGCATTGGTGCAGCAGCTGCAGGCACAGGGGCGCGTCGTGGCGATGGCCGGCGACGGCATCAACGATGCCCCTGCGCTGGCCAGCGCCAACGTCGGCATCGCCATGGGCACCGGCACGGACGTGGCGATGTCCAGCGCACAGGTCACCCTGGTGAAGGGCGATCTGCGCGGCATCCTGCGTGCGCGCCAGTTGTCGCGTGCTGCCGTGCGCAACATGCGGCAGAACCTCGGCTTCGCGTTCCTCTACAACGGGCTGGGCATTCCGGTCGCGGCCGGCGTGCTGGTGCCATGGGGCATTTCGTTGTCGCCGATGCTCGCTGCGGTGGCGATGAGCCTGAGTTCGGTATCGGTCATCAGCAACGCGTTGCGCCTGCGCGCGCAGCGTCTGCCGGGCGGCTGACATCGACCTCGCAACGGACGTGAAGAAAAGTGCAACAAACGCTTGCCAACCCCCGGGGGCACAGCTATTATTTCGCTCCTCAGCGACGTGGGGCCATAGCTCAGCTGGGAGAGCGCCTGCATGGCATGCAGGAGGTCAGCGGTTCGATCCCGCTTGGCTCCACCAATCTTTCGGCATTAGGCCGTCGGAAGAGTCGCAAAAGAACATTGATGAGATCTGCGTCCCCATCGTCTAGAGGCCTAGGACATCACCCTTTCACGGTGGCGACCGGGGTTCGAATCCCCGTGGGGACGCCAACTCATCACGAACAACGAGGACCCGGCCGATAACCGGGTCTTTTTTGTTCACCGCCTACCGGCGTTCAGGTTGTGGCGTTGCGGTTCCCCTGCCCTTGTGGCCCTGGTGAACCACAACGAAGAAAGCAAAAAAAAAGCTTCCACAAAGGTGAATGCGCTGGTAAGATAGGCGGCTCGGTAACACGGGGCCATAGCTCAGCTGGGAGAGCGCCTGCATGGCATGCAGGAGGTCAGCGGTTCGATCCCGCTTGGCTCCACCACTTTCGACATTAGGCCGTCGAAGGTTCTACAACTTGAAGTTTTTCGTGCGTCCCCATCGTCTAGAGGCCTAGGACATCACCCTTTCACGGTGGCGACCGGGGTTCGAATCCCCGTGGGGACGCCAGTTTCAAAACGGACCCTGCTCCCATGCAGGACAATCCGGAGTTTCATGGGGCCATAGCTCAGCTGGGAGAGCGCCTGCATGGCATGCAGGAGGTCAGCGGTTCGATCCCGCTTGGCTCCACCACTTCGACATTAGGCCGTCGAAGATCTACAACTTGAAGTTTTCGTGCGTCCCCATCGTCTAGAGGCCTAGGACATCACCCTTTCACGGTGGCGACCGGGGTTCGAATCCCCGTGGGGACGCCAATTCTTGAAGACCCCGGCCTCGGCCGGGGTTTTTCTTTGCCTGCGATCCAGGCATGCCATTCAGAACCGCCGGTACATCCCGATCGAGGCCGGCGCGGTCGGTGCAAACCCGAACTGCGCGTATAGCCGGTGTGCCTCACCATCGGCCAGCAGGCTCACATAGGCCGACGGCGGCAGCGTTGCCTGCATCCAGGCGTCCAGCCGCCCCATCACCTCCTTGCCCAGGCCCTGCCCCTGCAACCGGGGCACGACGGCGATATCGCACACCTGCAGGTGGCAGCCAC
>JAFAFD010000438.1 GCA_023423675.1 Pseudomonadota bacterium
GGGCATGGCCCGGCGCTACCACAGGGTCGGCCGCCCGCTGTCAGTAGATCCACGCCATGCGTGGAGGCGGCCCTACAACGTGATCCAGAAACACCCGTACTGCCGCCGCAAGCCCAGCACCGTCGCCGCGCGCGCCGCACTGCCCGGCAGGGTCTGTTCCAGGCGCAGGCCGATGGGATGCCGTGGCGCCGCCGGCTCCGGGTCGGATCCCTGCGCAGCAGGGCTCTGACCCTCTTCCAATGGCAGCTGCTGGTCCCCCTGCGGGTACACCGGCACCACGTCCACCAGCGGCCGCCGCACCACCGATTCCAGCCGGCCGAGGATGCGCTGCGCGCCGGCATCGGAGACCGCGCTCCACAGGTACAGCGTGGACAGCCGGTTGACGTCCTGGGTGTTCACCGCGTCGTGCAGGGCCTGCACCAGTTCGCTCAGGCGACGCGGGCAGCTGGCGCCCAGGCTGTCGCGCTGCAGGGTGCTGCCGGCCGGTGGCGGTGGCGGACGCCGCGACTGCGCGCCCACGCTGTCACAGGGACGGTCGGTATAGACGCTCTGGCCCTGCGCATCGGTGCAGCGGTTCAAGCGCGTGGATTGGGCATGGGCGTCGATGCTGGCCGAGGACAACAGCACCAGCAGCAGGGACAGGACAGCTTTCATCGCCACAGGGTAACGTTGAAAGCGACAACACAGTGCGCTTTCAGCCGTTCAGCAGCTTCAGCACCGACACCGTCGGCTTGGCCAGGTTCAGCGTGTAGAAGTGCAGGCCCGGTGCGCCGCCTTCGACCAGCCGCTCGCACAGCTTGGCCACGACTTCGGCACCGAACGCGCGCACCGACTCACTGTCGTCGCCATAGGCCAGCATCTTGCGGCTGATCCAGCGCGGGATCTCGGCGCCGCACTGCTCGGAAAACCGCCGCAGCTGGCTGAAGTTGGCGATCGGCATGATGCCCGGGGTGATCGGCACCTGCACGCCCAGCCGCTGCACTTCATCGACGAAGTGGAAGTACGCGTCGGCGTTGTAGAAGTACTGGGTGATGGCCGCATCGGCGCCGGCATCGACCTTGGCCTTGAAGTGCTTCAGGTCGGTCAGTGCGTCCGGTGCCTGCGGATGGGTTTCCGGGTAAGCGCCCACTTCGATGCGGAAGGCATCGCCGTGCTCGGCGCGGATGAAGGCGATCAGCTCGGAGGCATAGCGCATGTCGCCGGGAAAGCCCATGCCCGAGGGCAGGTCACCGCGCAGCGCGACCAGGCGCCGGCAGCCGATGGCGCGGTAAAGCTTGAGCAGCTCGCGGATCTCCTGGCGGGTGCCGCCGACGCAGGACAGGTGCGGCGCAGCGTCCAGGCCGTGGTGCTGGTTGAGATGGCGCACCGTCTCGGAGGTGTAGCTGAGGGTCGAGCCACCGGCACCGAACGTACAGGACACGTACTCGGGGGCGTACGCCTTCAGCCGGGCAGCGGCACGGTCCAGCTGGCCACGCTGCTCATCGGTCTTGGGCGGGTAGAACTCGAAGCTGATGGCGGTCATGGCACGGGCGGTGGCGGCGGGTGCGATTGAGTATATCTCTCCATCAAGATGGATGTGAAGCTGCGCGACGTGAAGAACCGGTCCGTCCCGGGCGACCGTTCACCCGGGCGCACGGCCGTTGCTCCGCTACTGCAACACGCCGGCAGCCACGGCGGCCAGGCTGGCCGCATCCCCCCACGCACCCGTCCCTGCAAGGAGTACGCGATGAAGATGATGCTGGCGATGTACTACGCGATGAAGGCCCTGGCCCGGCTGGCGATGCTGGGCATGGCGATGGCCGTGCTCGGCTCGGGCGCTGCCCATGCCGCCGGGGCGGCCCCGGCTGGCACCGGCAAGGTGCAGGTGGAAGTGGTCGGGCATGGCCGCCCGCTGCTGATGATCCCAGGCCTGAACAGCAGCGCCGAGGTCTGGCACGAGACCTGTCGGGCGCTGAAGGACGTGCAGTGCCACCTGGTGCAGCTGCCGGGCTTTGCCGGCGCCCGCGCCGCCGACCCGCGACCGGCCGATTTCCTGTCGGCCATGCGCGACCAGCTGCTGGCCTATGTGCATGACCAGAAGCTGGGCCATCCGGCGGTGATCGGCCACAGCCTGGGTGGCGTGCTGACCCTGCAGATGGCGGTGAAGGAACCGGACGCACTGGGGCCGCTGGTCATCGTCGATTCGCTGCCGTTCTACGCGGGCATGCAGAACCCGCAGGCGACCGCTCAGAGCGTGCAGCCGATGGCCGAACAGATGCGCACGGCGATGCTGGCCGCGGACCCGGCCAGCTACCAGGCGCAGGCCGAAGCGGCGCTGGCCCCGTTGACCAACAGCACCGCGCGCCTGCCCGAGCTGAAGCGCTGGGGCCATGACAGCGATCGCGCCACCACCGCCGATGCGATGTACTCGCTGCTGGTGACCGACCTGCGCAGCGAGGTGGCCGGCATCCGTTCGCCCACGCTGGTCCTCGGCGCCTGGGCGTCCTACCAGACAATGGGTGCGACCGAAGCCTCGGCGCGTGCGATCTTCCAGTCGCAGTACGCCGCGCTGCCCGGCGTGCGCATCGAACTGAGCGCGACCGGCCACCACTTCCTGATGTGGGATGATCCGCAGTGGCTGCGTGGTCAGGTGCAGGCATTCCTGGACAGCCACCGCTGATCCTTCCGTCCGCTCCGGCCATCGCCATGCCCGATTCGACTTCCACACTGCGCTTCTGGCTGATCAACACCCTCGGGTGGGCGCTGTTCTGCGCGCTCAGCCTGGCGATGACCAGCACCTTCGGTGGCGGCGCCAGCAGCGGTGGCACGCTCATCAGCGTCGGCCTGGGCGTGCTGCTGTGGGGCATCAGTGCAGGCGTGCGCGCACTGGCCCTGCGGCGCGGCTGGTGGCAGCGCGAGTTCGGCGCGCTGGTGCTGCGGCTTGCGCTGGCGGTGCTGCTGGGCGCGCTGCTGGCGCAGCTGCTGCTGACCGCCGTACTGCAGCCGGCGCTGGCACTGGGCTGGGTGGATTTCGGCGGCCGGGCGGGTGACTTCCGCCCGGTGGCGCGGCTGGCCTATCTGCTCAACACCGTGCTGCTGCTGGGCCTGTGGACCGCGCTGTGGGCCGGCCTGCACAGCCTGCGCCAGGCGCGCCACGCGGAACTCGAACGCCTGCGGGCAGAGGCGCAGCGCAGCGCGCTGGAACGCGATGCACTGCGCGCACGCTTGAATCCGCACTTCATGTTCAATGCGCTCAACAACCTGCGCGCGCTGATCCTTGAAGACCCCGAGCGCGCACGGCAGATGGTCACCGATCTGTCGCGCACGCTGCGCCACGCGCTGGAGCACGCGCGCAACGAGGATGCACTGCTGGCCGACGAGCTGGCCGTGGTGCGCGATTATCTGGCCGTTGAAGCGGTGCACTACGAACAGCGCCTGCAGCTGCACATCGATGTGAGTGACGAGGCCGCGCAGGCACGGTTGCCGGTGATGGCGCTGCAGTTGCTGGTGGAAAATGCGATCAAGCACGGCATCGCCGTGTGTCCTGGCGGTGGCGAGGTACGTATCGGCGCGCAGTGCCGCGATGGCCTGCTGCGGCTGCAGGTCGACAACCCGCTGGGTGTGGCCATGGCCGGCATGGATGCCGCGACTGCTGGGCATGGTGTCGTACTGGCCTACCTGCGCTCGCAGCTCGGCCGTGGCGGCCGCTTCCATCTGCAACCGCTGGACGGCCGCATGCACGCCGTCCTGGAGATTCCGCAATGCGCACGACCCTGAATGTCCTGATCGTCGATGACGCGCGGCTGGCGCGGCAGGAACTGCGCACGCTGCTGGCGGCGCTGCCGTGGGTGCAGTGTGTGGGCGAGGCCGATGACGTACCGGCGGCGCGCGAGGCGATCGCACGATTGAAACCCGACCTGGTGCTGCTGGATGTGCAGATGCCGTCCGGCACCGGCTTCGACGTGCTTGATGGCCTGGACCCGGCGCCGGCCGTGGTGTTCGTCACCGCCTATGATGCCTATGCGGTGCGCGCATTCCAGACCAATGCGCTGGACTACCTGGTCAAGCCGGTGGAAGCGCCGCGGCTGCATGAAGCGCTGGAACGCGCGCGCCAGCACGAGGTGCCTGCCGCGCCGGCGGTGGTTGCAGGTGGCGGCTTGAACGCGCAGGACCAGGTGTTCGTGCGCGATGGCGAGCGTTGCTGGTTCGTGGCGGTGGGCGAAATCCGCAGGCTGGTGGTGGATGGCAACTACACCCGCCTGTGGTTCCGCGACCAGAGCGCGCTGCTGACCCGCAGCCTGAGTGCGCTGGAAGCACGCCTGCCAGCCGAGCTGTTCTTCCGCGCCAACCGCAACACGCTGGTGAACCTGCGGCGCATCCGCAGCGTTACCCCCAGTATTGCCGATGGCTACGACCTGGCGCTGGATGATGGCAGCGAGGTGGAGGTGTCGCGGCGGCAGGCGCGTGAGCTGCGCGAGCGGATGGCGTTGTAGGCGGCCGCGGCGGTTACCCTGTACGGCAGATATTCCAACCACGGCACGCCATGTCCATCGTCCTCACCGAATTCGCCCTTCCCCGCCTGTTCCCGCGCGTGCCGCGCGCCAACACCATCCAGGACATCAGCGCCGAACAGTTCCAGGCGCACGTCAACGCGCATGCGCCGCTGAAGGTGCTCGACGGCTATGCGCCGTTCTGCAAGCTGTTCGTCTACGAGAACTGGACCAGCACGCGCTGCCTGACCGTGCCGGTCACCGAGGCCAACCGCCACCTGCTGCGCAGCGGCTACGAAGCGCGCAACCGCGAGGAGCTGCCGGTGCTGGTGCGCTGGTTCGAGGGCGTCGAATCGCCGCGCGCCAATTATCTTGTGGTGATCCTGTACAGCGCCGAGCAGCTGGCGAAAGAGGGTTCGCCGATCGACGCGGAATGGGGCATCGTCGGCTGCATCTACACCGCCGTGCCGGAAGAAGTGCCGATGGCGCCGATCACGATGATGCGCAATGCACTTGGTGTGGAGGAGGGTGGTTCCGGCGTGCCGCTGGACCGCGAGGCCTACCAGCGCGCGGTGCAGTTCTGGGAGAACAACGCCAACTGGCGGCGCTGATCCATTGCCCCCAGTAGATCCACGCCATGCGTGGATGCTCTTGCGTCAGTCGGCTTTCCACTCCCACCACGGGTAATGGTATTCGCGGTCGGTCGCCTGCCAGTGCTGACCACACTGCGTGCAGGCAACGTGGTGGCATTCGCCCCAGCCGTCATCGGCATCGCCCACCGAGAGTAACTGCATCTGCCCCTGTTCGATCAGCCTGCGCGGGTCGAAAAACAGATACGTCGGCGTGAGCGCGCACAGGCAGCCGGCCTGCGCCTGCCAGTAGCGCAGGCGTTTCAGCGCAGACTGCAGATGCACCTGGTTGGCCAGCAGCGCACCGCCCAGCGTGACCCCGGCGCAGGCCCGTTCGATGCGGTCGGCATGCGGCGCCAGTGCATCCAGCAGCCCGGGATCGAACGTCACCGCGACCCGGCAGGCCGACGCATGGATGCGCGTGGCATCGCCACTCAGCAGGTCCTGCAGCAGGGCATCGGCTGCGGACATCAGCGGGCCTTCCCGATGGGCGCGTAATGCCCGGCGGTCAGGCGCAGCAGGTCGGCCGGGGCCAGTTCCACTTCCAGGCCGCGGCGGCCGGCGCTGACGTGCAGCGTCGGCAGCGCCTGTGCGCTGGCATCGAGGAAACAGCGCAGGCGCTTCTTCTGCCCGAGCGGGCTGATGCCGCCGACCAGGTAGCCGGTGGCGCGCTGCGCGGCATCGGCGGCGGCCATCTCGCACTTCTTGCAGCCAGCGGCTTCTGCCAGCGCTTTCAGGTCAAGCTGGCCGGCCACCGGCACGATCGCCACCAGCAGCTCGTGGGTTTCGGTGCTGGCCAGCAGGGTCTTGAACACCTGCGCCGGGTCCAGGCCCAGCTTCTCCACGGCTTCGCCACCGTAGGACTCGGCGTGTGCGTCGTGCACGTAGCTGCGCACGGTGTGGGCGATCTTCTCGCGCTTGAGCAGGTTGATGGCGGGAGTCATGGGGGCATCGTAGCGCGCGCGGGTCGCGTTGCCTTGACCGAGACTACTGCCGGAGAGCATCCACGCATGGCGTGGATCTACTGCCGATCCAGTAGATC
>JAFAFD010000100.1 GCA_023423675.1 Pseudomonadota bacterium
CCAACATCCTGCCCGGCTACGACTTCATCAGCGATGCCGCGATGGCGCGCGACGGTGGTGGCCGCGACAACAACCCGAACGACGAAGGTGACTGGTACGCCGCCAACGAGTGCGGCTCGGGCTATCCGGCGTCCGACTCCAGCTGGCACGGCACCCACGTGGCCGGCACCATCGCCGCGGTGACCAACAACAGCACCGGCGTGGCCGGTACCGCCTTCAACGCCAAGGTCGTGCCGGTGCGTGTGCTCGGCAAATGCGGCGGCTATACCTCCGACATCGTCGATGCCATCACCTGGGCCTCCGGTGGCACCGTCAGCGGCGTACCGGCCAATGCCAACCCGGCCGAGGTCATCAACATGTCGCTCGGTGGCGGCGGCACCTGTTCGACCACCTACCAGAACGCCATCAACGGCGCGGTCGGCCGTGGGACCACCGTGGTGGTGGCCGCCGGCAACGAGTCGTCCAATGTCTCCACCTCGGTACCGGCCAACTGCGCCAACGTCGTGGCGGTCGCTGCGGTGACCTCGGCCGGCGCCAAGGCCAGCTTCTCCAACTACGGCACCGGCATCGACATCTCCGCGCCGGGCGCGAACATCCTCTCGACCCTCAACACCGGCACCACGGTGCCGGCCAGCGCGACCTACGCGTCCTACAACGGTACTTCGATGGCTGCGCCGCACGTGGCCGGCGTCGTGGCGCTGATGCAGTCGGTGGCGCCCTCGCCGCTGAGCCCGGCGCAGGTGGAAAGCATCATCAAGAGCACCGCGCGTGCACTGCCGGGCGCCTGCTCGGGCGGCTGCGGCGCGGGCATCATCGATGCCGATGCGGCGGTCACCGCGGCCATCAACGGCACCGGCGGCGGCACCAACCCGAACCCGGGTGGCACGGTGCTGCAGAACAACGTCCCGGTGACCGGCCTGGGCGCGGCCAGCGGTGCCTCGCTCAGCTACACGGTGCAGGTGCCGGCCGGCCGTTCACAGCTGCGCGTGGCGATCAGTGGCGGCAGCGGTGATGCCGACCTGTACGTGCGCCAGGGCAGCGCCCCGACCGACACGACCTACACCTGCCGCCCGTACCTGAGCGGCAACAACGAAACCTGCACCATCAACAACCCCGCCGCCGGCACCTGGCACGTCCGGGTGAAGGGGTACAGCACCTTCTCGGGCGTCACCCTCAACGCCCAGTACTGAGCCCAAGTCCCTCTCCAAGGGCACGCCCCGGCTTCGGCCGGGGTGTTTTTTTTTGTAGAGCCGAGCCTACGCTCGGCTGTCAGGGAGCTGCCGAGCATGGGCTCGGCACTACGGGTTTGTCAGACCGACTCGAAGCGGTTCGCCGCCACGTTCTTGCGCACGTGCTGCGGGTCGAAGATGCGGCCGTTCATCGCGATGTACACACCGGTCGGCAGCGACTGCACCGCACCGATCGCACAGCCGATGTTGAACTCCGCATCCGAACCACGGAAGCGTGCCGGGCTCAGCGCACCGGTCATCACGATCGTCTTGTCCGGAATCGTCGCCAGCACCTGGCCGGTCTGCACCATCGAATCGGTGCCGTGGGTGACCAGCACGTGGCGGGTCGCCTGCGCGGCGATGGTCGCGCGGATCAGCTCGCGGTCGTCATCGTTGATGTGCAGCGAATCCTTGCGCAGGATCGGAATGACGTTGAAGCGGAAAGTCACCCCCAGCTCCCGCAGGATCATGCCGATCTGCGGATCACCGATCTGGTAGTCCGACTTGTCGTCGAAGTAGATCTTGTCGATCGTGCCACCGGTGGTGACGACCAGGAGCTCTTCCATCATGTGCATGCGCGAAACCAGGACAGGTACAGCGGCGCGGGGCCGGGAACACAGATGATAAGGCCCGGCGGCCGCAGCGTCAGCGTCGCTTGCTGAAGCGGGCGCGCAGCCCCGGCAGGCTGGCGGCGAAGATCACCAGCAGGGCCAGGCCGATCTCGATCAGCGCCAGCCAGCGGGTCTCGGGGTGGCTCCAGGCGCTCATCACCCCGTGGCTGAACCAGCCCAGGGCCAGGACCGAGGCCCAGAACCCGGCCTTGCGCCAACCCAGGCGCAGGGCGATGGCCAGCGCCAGCGGCGGCGCGGTGAACACCAGCTGGGTGGCCAGCCAGTGCTTGTCATTGATGAACCAGCCTACGTACAGCGCCGCCAGGCCCAGCAGGGCCAGCAGCAGGACCGTGCGCGGCGCGGTGTTCATCGGGCCAGCCGCTGTGCGATGTCGGCCACCCGGCGGCCCAGCGCGCGGGCCAGCACGGCCTCGTCGTCGGTCGGCTGCGGGTCGTCGGCGGCACCGGCCACGTGGCTGGCGCCATACGGCGTACCGCCACTGGTGGTGTGGCTCAGCGCCGGCTCGGTGAAGGGGATGCCGACGATCAGGCAGCCGTGGTGCAGCAGCGGCACCTGCATCGACAGCAGGGTCGATTCCTGGCCGCCGTGCATCGAGGCGGTGGAGGTGAACACGCCGGCCGGCTTGCCGGCGAGGGTGCCATTGACCCACTCGGCGCCCAGCCCATCGAGGAAATGCTTGACCGGTGCGGCCATGTTGCCGAAGCGGGTAGGGCTGCCCAGCAGCACGCCCTGACACTCGGCCAGGTCCTGCACGTTCACGTAGGGCGCGCCGTCATCGGGTACCGGCGGCTGCGCGGTCTGGGTTACCGCGGCCACCGGCGGCACCGTGCGCAGGCGCGCGGTCATGCCCGGCACCTCGCCGATACCCCGCGCGATCTGGCGCGCCAGCCGTGCCACCGAACCGCCCCGGCTGTAGTACAGCACCAGAATCTCGCCCATCGCGTGCAGGTCTCCTCATCGTGTGGATGCCAGTATGGCTATCCTGCATCGATTCCGCATCGGGTACCCTTGCGCCGATGGAACCTCTGGATACGCTCAACCTGTGGATGGAGCGCGCGCGGGATCGCGCACGGGCCGCCAGCTTCGGCCGCTTCCTCTGGCGCCGCTTCCTCGACGACCGCCTGTTCCAGGCAGCGGCGGCGCTGGCCTACACCACCGTGTTCGCGCTGGTGCCGCTGGCGATCGTGGTGTTCGGGGTGCTGTCGGCGTTCCCGGTGTTCGACCGCTGGAGCGACCAGCTCAGCGACTACGTGTTCTCCAACTTCGTGCCCAGCGCCGCGCGCGCGGCCGAAGGCTACCTGCGGCAGTTCTCGGCCAGTGCCGGCCAGCTCACCGCCGCCGGCTTCATCGCCCTGGTCGTCTCGCTGCTGATCACCCTCAACAGCGTCGAGGAAACCTTCAACCAGATCTGGCGGGTGGGCAGCACGCGGCCCAAGCTGACCCGCTTCCTGGTCTACTGGACCGTGCTGACCCTCGGCGCGATGCTCGCGGCCGCGTCGCTGGCGGTGTCGGCGCGGGTGCTGGCATTGCCGCTGTTCGGCACCCAGGAAGGGCGCTGGCTGGCTGATCTGTCGCTGCGGCTGGCGCCGGTGCTGATCGAATTTGTCTGCATCATGCTGGTCTATCGGGTAGTGCCGCATCACACGGTGAAGTGGCGGCATGCGATTCCCGGCGCGGTGCTGGCGGCGGTATTGCTGGAGCTGATCAAGTGGGGCATCGGTGCCTACCTGGGCAGCTTCCAGTCCTACCAGAAGCTCTATGGCACGGTCGCCTTCGTGCCGATCCTTCTGCTGTGGATCTACCTGTGCTGGGTGGCGGTGCTGCTGGGGGCGTCGCTGGCCTCGTCGATGGCCGCCTTCCGCTACCAGCCGGTGGAGCTGCGGCTGCCGCAGGGCTTCGAGTTCTACGGCCTGCTGCGCCTGCTCGGGCGCTTCCAGCAGGCGCGCGCGCTCGGCAAAAGCCTTGACGACGATGAGATCCTGCGCCTGGAACCGCTGCTGACCGATGCGCTGCTGCATGACCTTGTCTGCGAACTGCAGGCCCATGGCCTGCTGCGCCGCGACGAGAATGGCGACTGGCTTCTCGCGCGGGATCTGGACCAGGTCAGTCTTTCCGACCTCTACGAGTGGACACAGCTGCGCATCCCGGTAGCCGAGCAGTTCCTGCCCTACCGCGACGACAGCCTTGGCCGGGCCGCACTCGCGGCGCTGGATGAGCTTCGCCTGCCGCTGCGCGAGCGCCTCAAGCGCCGTGTCAGCGACATCTATCCTGATTACGGAGATACCCCATGATCCGCACCCCCCTGTTGAAGGCCCTGCCGCTGGCTTTGTTGCTGGCCCTGGCCGCCTGCAAGCCTGCGCAGGAACCGACCCCGGCCAGCAGCGCACCGCCGGCCCAGGCGCCGACGCCCGCGGCTCCGGCGGAGGGCGCGGATGAGAATCCGGCCGAGCGCACCACGGCCGAGTTCCCGACCCTGAAGATGAAGGCCATCGACGGCAGCGACTACGACCTGGCCGCGCACCGTGGCAAGTGGGTGGTGGTGAACTTCTGGGCGACCTGGTGTGCACCGTGCCGCAAGGAGATGCCGGAGCTGTCGGCGCTGCACGCGATGCGCAGCAACATCGAAGTGGTGGGCCTGGCCTACGAGGACATCGAGACGCCGGAGATGCAGGCGTTCCTGGCCAAGCACCCGGTGACCTATCCGATCGTGGTGGTCGATCCGTTCGACCCGCCGGCCGACTTCGCGATCCCGCGCGGCCTGCCGCTGACCCACCTGATCGATCCGAACGGCAAGGTCGCGCACACGTTCCTGGGGCCGGTCACCGCCACCGACATCGAACAGCAGATCGCTGCTGCCAGGTAGAGTCGACCGTTGGTCGACTGCCCCTCAGGCAGGCCGCAAGAACCGGCGCTGCGCGCGAGCGGTGGCCAACGGCGACTCTCCTCCCCTCCGCCCAGCGTCAACACCGTGTGGGCAACCGCTGCGCTACGCTTGGGCTTCCTTCCAGCGTGGCACAACGATGGGCAAGCTCAAGCGCAAGGAGTACGACGAACTGCTGCAGCCGCTGCAGCTGGAACTGACCGCGATGGCGCGCTGGGTGCAGCACAGCGGGCAGCGTCTGCTGGTGCTGTTCGAAGGTCGTGACACGGCCGGGAAGGGTGGCGCAATCCAGGCCATCAGCCAGCACCTCAACCCGCGCCAATGCCGGGTGGTGGCACTGCCGAAGCCGACCGACCGCGAATCGACGCAGTGGTATTTCCAGCGCTACGCCGGACACCTGCCGGCGGCGGGCGAGATCGTGCTGATGGACCGCAGCTGGTACAACCGCGCCGGCGTGGAACGGGTGATGGGCTACTGCAGCGAGGCCGAGTACCAGCAGTTCCTGCACCAGGCACCGGTATTCGAGCAGCTGCTGGTGGATGACGGCATCCTGTTGTTCAAGTACTGGCTGTGTGTGGACCAGGCGCAGCAGGAAAAGCGCTTCGAGGAGCGCCACAGCGATCCGCTGAAGGGCTGGAAGCTGTCGCCGGTGGATCTGAAGTCACGCAGCAAGTACAGCGCCTACACCGAGGCCCGCGAGGCAATGCTGCGGGCCACGCATCGCGATGCGGCGCCGTGGACGCTGGTGGACTTCAACGACCAGCGGCTGGGGCGGTTGTCGCTGGTGCGCAATCTGCTGGACCGTCTGCCGGATACGCGGGTGGATGAGCCGGTGCTGGATCTGCCGAAGTTGAAGGGCAAGCTGCACGTGGAGCACTACGACGTGCTGAAGCCGATCGAGAATTTTCCGCTCGAGGACTGAGGGGGACGGTGGAGTCG
>JAFAFD010000127.1 GCA_023423675.1 Pseudomonadota bacterium
CAGATCGAGCTGAAGCTCGGCGTGGAGATCGCCAACCGCGGCTTCGTGTTCCGCATCAGCGGGCCGGACGAGGCCATCGTCGAGGCGCAGAAGCTGATCGAGGCGCTGTACGTCGAAGCCGCCGAGACCACCTTCGACAGCCACGCCATCCACCTGCGCCTGGCGCAGGCCAATGTCGAGCAGATCGCCGAGCGTTCCTACGAAGCGCAGGACGTGGCGATCAAGGTCAAGCGCGGCACCGTGCGCGGCCGCGGCGCCAACCAGGGCCGCTACCTGCACCAGATCGCCACGCATGACATCAACTTCGGCATCGGCCCGGCCGGTACCGGCAAGACCTTCCTGGCCGTGGCCAGCGCGGTGGAAGCACTGAACGAATCGCGCGTGCAGCGGCTGATCCTGGTGCGCCCGGCGGTGGAAGCCGGCGAGAAGCTGGGCTTCCTGCCCGGCGACCTGAGCCAGAAGGTCGACCCCTACCTGCGCCCGCTGTACGACGCCCTGTACGAAATGATGGGCGTGGAGAAGGTGGTCAAGCTGCTGGAAAAGAACGTCATCGAGATCGCGCCGCTGGCCTACATGCGCGGGCGCACGCTCAACGATGCGTTCGTGATCCTCGACGAAGCGCAGAACACCACCATCGAACAGATGAAGATGTTCCTGACCCGCCTGGGCTACGGCTCCACCGCGGTGGTCACCGGCGACCTGACCCAGACCGACCTGCCCAAGCACGTGAAGTCGGGCCTGCGCGACGCCATCGACGTGCTGCGCGAGGTGGAAGGCGTGACGTTCACCTTCTTCGAAGCGCGCGACGTGGTCCGCCACCCGCTGGTGGCGCGCATCGTCAATGCCTACGACCGCCGCGACCTGCATCAGATTCAACCTGGAGCTACCCCATGACCAAGGGCCCCGTGCGACTTGATGTCGCCGTCAGCTACGCCCTGCCCCGCACCGGCCTTCCCGCAGCGGCGAGCTTCCGCAAATGGGTGGCGGCGGCCCTGAAGGGACGCATCCGCGAGGCCGACCTGGCCATCCGCGTGGTCGATGCCAAGGAAGGGCAGTCGCTGAACCGACACTACCGTGGCAAGGATTACGCCACCAACGTGCTCAGCTTCCCGGCCGAGGTGCCCGAAGGCCTGCCCAAAGGGGTGAAGTTCCCACTGCTGGGCGACCTGGTCATCTGCGCGCCGGTGGTGGCCCGCGAGGCCGATGAGCAGGGCAAGGCCTTGAACGCCCACTACGCGCACCTGACCGTGCATGGCGTGCTGCACCTGCTGGGCTGGGACCACGAGGACGACAAGGAAGCCGAGGCGATGGAACAGCTCGAGCGCGAGATCCTGGCCGAGCTGGGCATCGACGACCCCTACGCGGGCGAGCGCTGAGACGACCCGGTCCCGGCGGCCCACGGCATGATGACGTTCGCCGTATTGGCGCCCGCGCCATTGCTTGCCGTGCTGCTTGCGGTGGGCGGACTGATACCCGAAGCGGACCGCCCCTCGCCGGTGCCTGCCAGCGACGCACCGGCGGACATCGCGGCCAAGGTGGCCGAACTGCAGGCCTTCTTCGGGGGCGATGAAGCCCTCCTGCGGGAGGCCGTCGCGACCGCCCAGCAGGGCGATCTGATCGAACGCCTGCAGGCACGCCATGCCGCGCGCCTGGCAGGTGTATGGGTCGACAATGACCCCGGCTGGCACATCTTCGTACGCCTGACCGGCACTGCGCCCCAGGCCGACGAGCAGTACGCCGGGCCACTGGGGCCGCAGCATGTGCATTACGTCACTGGGGCGGCGCTGACCGAGGCCGAGATGCGGCGGCGCCTGGCCGACCAGCGCCGCTGGGTGAACGAGCTGTTTCCGGACCTGTTCGGCTCCAGCCTAGATGTCCGCACCGGGCAGCTGCAGCTGATGATCAAGGACACTCCTGCGCACCGCGCCGATGCGGTCGCGGCGATCGAACACCTGCAGCTGAAGCTGGGCTTCCCGGTCAGCATCCAGTGGCTGTCCCCGGACACGAAGATGTTTCCGCCCTGAACCGGCACGCGCGGTCGCAGTCGCCGTCCACCGCCGCTACCATGTCCGGGCATCCTCCATCGCGGATCTCCTGCCTGTGCTGCTGCGTACTGCCCTGCCCCTGCTGCTCGCCTCCCTCGCTGCTCCCGCTTCGGCCGCCCCGCTGGACCTGCCGGCGCTGATCGAATGCCGCCAGGGCGTGGCCGAGCATGCCGCGCTGGCACCGCTGCTGGCCGACCCGCTGAAGGCCGTGGCCCAGGGCCTGCAGCCGCTGCCGCAGGGCAATCAGTTCATGAGCGAGTTCCGCCTGGCCAACCCGATCACCGTGTTCGGCCGGCAGACCGAGCGGGTGGCCGTGGCCGGCGCCAGCGTGATGGCCGTGCTGGACCAGGCCGACCCGCATCCGCTGGCCAAGCGCCTGGAGCTGGAAACCGGCTACGACCAGGACGGCAAGTTCATGGCCGGCCGCGAGGTGGTCAGCCGCGACGTGACCGACCCCAGGACCGGCGAGGCCCAGATCGAGTCGATCATCCTCAGCGTGTCCACGGTGGCCAGCCACCCTGGCAAGACCCTGGCCGGCTGTACCTACAGCCTGGATCTGCCGGCCGACGACGAGGTTCCGGCCGCGGCCGCCGGCGGTCACTGAAAGGCCCCAACATCCTGCTAGACTTGGGACAACGCCCGGCTTGCCGGGTGCCCTTTTTCCAGAGATGTCAGAAGACGACAGTAGTAGCTCCTCCCTGGAGCCCAATGAAAAGAAGCGCGGCTGGCTTGAACGCCTGACCTCCGCCTTCTCCGGCGAACCCCATACCCGCGACGAGCTGGTCGCTGTCCTGCACACCGCGCAGGAAGAGGGTCTGATCGCCGCCGATACCCTGAAGATGATGGAAGGCGCCATTTCGGTGGCCGAGCTGACCGTGGGCGACGTGATGATCTCGCGCTCGCAGATGGTCTCGCTGCCGGTCGAGGCGCCCTTCCTGGACCTGATGAAACAGGTCGTCGAATCGGGCCACTCACGCTTCCCGGTGCACGGCGAGAACAAGGACGACATCCTTGGCTTCCTGCTGGCCAAGGACCTGCTGCGCGGCGTGGTCGCCGACAACGGGCCGGCCAACGTGCGCGAGCTGCTGCGCCCGGCGGTGCTGATCCCCGAGGCGAAGAAGCTCAACGTGCTGCTGAAGGAGTTCCGCCTGTCGCGCAACCACATGGCCATGGTGGTGGACGAGTACGGCGGTGTCGCCGGCCTGGTCACCATCGAGGACGTGCTGGAACAGATCGTCGGCGAGATCGACGACGAGCATGACGAGGCCGAGGATCAATCGGCACAGATCGCGATCCAGGCCGATGGCCGCTACGTGGTCGACGCGCTGACCGCGATCGGCGATTTCAACGAGCGCTTCGGTGCCACGTTCTCCGACGAGGACTACGACACCATCGGCGGCCTGGTGACCGAAGCGATCGGCCACCTGCCCGAGGTCGGCGATGAGCTGGCGCTGGACCGCTTCATGTTCCGCGTGGCGCGCGCCGATGCGCGCCGGGTGCAGGCCTTCCATGTGACGGTGCTGCCGCCGGACGAGCAGGACGACGCTTGAAGCGCCCGGGCCTGATCCTCAGCCTGTGGCTGGCACTGTGCGTGCTGGCCATGGCCCTGCCGCAGGCGGCCTTCGCGCAGGCGATGGCCGCCGCCCCGGCCGCCGATGCCGCCGCCGCGCAGGAAGCACCCGCGCCGCGCATCGGCGTGGTCACCATGCAGCCGGGCACGGTGTTCTTCGAACGCTTCGGCCACGATGCCATCGTGGTGCTCGACCCGGTCAGCGGCGAGGCGATCTCGTACAACTTCGGTTACTTCGATCCGTCCGAGGATGATTTCATCAGCCGCTTCGCACGCGGCGACATGATGTATTACCTGGTGGCGCTGCCGCTGCAGCAGGACCTGTCGTACTACGACGAGACCGGCCGCGGTGCCAGCGTGCAGTGGCTGGACCTGCGCCCGGACCAGGCCCGTGCCCTGGCCGCCGGCCTGGCCGAACGGGCCAAACCCGAGAACGCGCGCTACCACTACGACTACTACACCGCCAACTGCGCCACGATGGTGCGCGACACCCTCGACAAGGCACTGGATGGCGGCCTGCATGCGCAGCTGTCCGGACGTTCGCGTGGCAACACCTACCGCAGCGAATCGGTGCGCCTGGCATCGCCGGCACCGTGGATGTGGCTCGGCTTCGACGTCGGCCTCGGTCCGTTCGCCGATCAGCCGCTGTCGCGCTGGCAGGAGGCCTTCGTGCCGATGCGCCTGGCCGATGCGCTGCGCCAGGTGCGCAACAGCGATGGCCGACCGCTGGTGCAGAGCGAGCAGGAATTGCTGCCGCACCGCATCGACCCCGAGCCGAAGGAATTCGCGCGGCGCTGGTGGCCCTGGCTGCTGTGCGGCCTGGTGATCGCCGCGTGCGTGCTGGCCCTGCACAGCCGCCCTCGCCTGCTGGCCGGCATCGCCCTGCCGTTCTGGCTGCTGTGTGCCCTGTTCGGTGGCGTGCTGGTGTTCCTGTGGGGCTTCAGCATCCACTACGCCGCGTGGGCCAACCGCAACCTGCTGCTGCTGTCGCCGCTGGCGGTGCTGCTGCTGCCAGGCGCCATCGCCCTGCTGCGCCGGCGCGTGCCGGGACGCATGTTCAGCATCGTGCTGTGGCTGCTGGCCGCACAGTCCGTGGCGGCGCTGGTGCTGCACTGGCTGAGCCTGCAGGCGCAGTACAACGTGCAGTGGATCG
>JAFAFD010000161.1 GCA_023423675.1 Pseudomonadota bacterium
CCGAGCTTACATGGACGTACTTGCAGCGTCCCCTGCCACCGGACCCACCCCGCCCACCCACAGGACCCCCGCTTTTGACGTAGACGTTGCACCGGCTTGCAGCAGGTGCAGGGCTGCAAGCCCTGCAAAGAGAAAACCCACCCTCTTTTGCTGCGGCGCAGAATGCATGGATGGGCGCTCCCTGCTTTACTTCAATCGATCTAAATCCGCCGGGGTGCGGATTTGTACCGATGGAAACGAGGCGTTCGGCCACCGCGGCCGGCGCTTCGCTGCCGCCCTGCCGCCAAGGAGTCCTGTCCGTGACCAGGTTGTCCCGCCGTCTGTCTGCCCGCCGCTCGCCGGCCCTGTCCCACCGCCCGCTGGCCCGCGTCGCCTGCCTGCTGGCATTGGCCGTCACGCCCTGGCTGCAGGCCGCACCGGCCGCGCTGGAGCGCGAGGTCAATACCTTCATCGGCAGCAAGGATGACGGCAACACCTTCCCGGGTGCCTCGGCACCCTTCGGCCTGATCCAGGTCAGCCCGATCGGCAGCCACTACTCGGGCTGGCGCTACGACGACGACAAGATCCGCGGCTTCGGCCACTCGTTCCTGTCCGGCGCCGGTTGCTGGGAGCAGGGCGGCCAGGTCTCGATCCTGCCGGTCACCGGCAGCATCGGCCCCGGCGGCGATTTCGATACCGGCAACCCCAAGCAGTTCGACCACAAGGCCTACGCCTCCACCTACACGCATGACGGCGAGGTCGGCCAGGCCGGCTATTACAAGGTGCGCCTGACCAGCTACGGCGGCATCGACGCCGAAGCCACCGCGCGCACGCGTGCCGCGGCCGAGCGCTACACCTTCAGCCAGCGCAGTGGCGACGGCCACGTGATGATCAACGTCGGCCAGGCCAACGAGCGCCATTCGGTCATCGGCAGCGTGGTCGACGTGGTCGGCGACCGCGTGGTCGAAGGCAAGCTGGTCACCAAGAGCTTCTGCGGCGGCCACCAGTACACCACCTGGTTTCGCGTCGAGTTCGACCGCCCCTTCAAGGCGCATGGCACCTGGGGCGCGACCGGTGGCCTGCCCAACGCGCGCCACAGCATGGAAGGCGAGCAGAAGCCGAACGGCGCCTGGCTGACCTTCGACCTGGCCAAGGGCCAGTCGGTCACTGCGGTCAGCGCGATCTCGCACGTGGACGCCGAAGGTGCGCGTACCAACCTGCGCGCCGAGGGCATGCAGGGTGGGGCGCTGATCGGTTTCGACAGGATGCGTTCGCTGTCCCAGCAGGCCTGGCGCGAGCAGCTGGCGCGGGTGCGCGTGCAGGGTGGCAGCGGCGATGACCGCACCGTCTTCTACAGTGCGATGTACCACGCGTTGCTGCAGCCGCTCACCGGCAGCGATGCCGACGGCCGCTACCGCGGCTACGACGATGGCATCCACCGCGCCGATGGCTGGACCTATTACGAGTACTTCTCGCTGTGGGATACCTACCGCGCGCAGAACCAGTGGCTGGCGTTGACCCGCCCGGACGTGGCACGCGACATCGGCCGCACCCTGCTGGCCACCGACGAGCAGGGCGGCTGGCTGCCGCGCTGGGGCTATGCCAACTTCGAAACCAACATCATGACCGGCGACCCGGTCACGCCCTTCATGGTCGACCTGTGGCGCTTCGGCGCGCTCAAGGGCCGAGAATCGCAGGCCTGGGATGCGCTGCGTCGCAATGCCTTCGGTACGCCGCCGCTGAACTCGCGCATGGCCGGCCGCTCGGGCAACCCGACTTACCTGGACAAGGGTTACGTGGCCTACGACCGCGCCTTCCCCTCCAAGGGCATGGACGTCGACCCGCATCACGGCGGTTCGGCCACGCTGGAATATGCGTTGGCCGACTGCGCGCTTTCGCAGATGGCCGATGGCCTCGGCCACGCCCAGGATGCGGCGACGCTGCGCGAACGCGGCCGCAACTGGCACAAGGTGTGGGATCCGCAGGTGCGTGACGCCGAGACCGGCTTCACCGGCTTCCCGCGCCCGCGCACCGAGGACGGCCAGTGGTACACCCCGGCCGACGGCCATTACAGCCCGCGCTCGCAGCATGGTTTCCATGAAGGCACCGCATGGCAGTACCAGTGGCTGGCGCAGCAGGACGTGCCGGGCCTGGTGGAAGCGATGGATGGTCGCGAGCAGGCCGGCCGCCGCCTCGATGCCTTCTTCGCGATGGATGCGTTGGAGGCCGATCCGCTCAATGCCGCCCGCAAGGAGTGGGTGGTGGGGCCGTACAGCTACTACAACCAGTTCCGCTACAACCCGAACAACGAGCCGGACCTGCATTCGCCGTGGCTGTACACCCTGATCGGCCAGCCGTGGAAGACGGCCAACGTGCTGCGTGCCGCGCAGCAGCTGTTCACCAACGCGCCCAACGGCGTGACCGGCAATGACGACCTGGGCACGATGTCGGCCTGGTACCTGTTCAGCGCGATCGGCATGTACCCGGCAGTGCCGGGCAGCGGTGAGTTCCTGCTGCACACTCCGCGCTTTGCCAAGGTGGAAGTGGACATGGGCAATGGCCGCACCCTGCGCATCGACGCGCCGGGCGCCGACGGCCGCCGCCTGCAGTACGTGCAGGGCGTGCAGGTCGATGGCCAGGCGCATGCACCGGTGTGGCTGGACTGGAGCCGACTGCAGCAGGGCCCGCGCCTGCGTTTCGCCCTGGATGGCAAGGCGCCGACCCAGGGCTGGGGCACCGCCGTGGCCGATCTGCCGGTCTCCTGGTGCGCTGCACCAGGCAGCCAGCTGCGATGATGTGTGCTGTGCCGTTCGAGGCAACCCAGCGAACGGCACGGCACGATGTGGTCACGATCCATTAGGCTTGAGGCTCCAGCGGAGTCCGGGAAGACGATGAACGACAACGGCGGCAGTTCCAGCAAGCGTTCCGGCAAGGCAGTGACGGTGACCGACATCGCCCGTGCCATCGGCGTTTCGCGCGCGACCGTGTCGCTGGTGCTGCGCGGCAGCCCGCTGGTCAACGTCGATACCCGGGCCAAGGTCGAGGCCGAACTGCGCCGCCAGCGTTATGTCTACAACCGTGCGGCGGCCAACCTGCGCCGTCGCACCTCGTCAAGCATCGCGCTGGTCATCAACGATCTGTCCAACCCGTTCTTCGCCGAATTCGCGTCCGGCGTGGACGAGGCCCTGGGCGGACGCGGCTACGTGACCCTGCTGGGCAGCACCGGCGAATCGCCCGAGCGCCAGCAGGCGGTGCTGTCCACGCTGATGGAGCACACCCCGGCCGGCCTGATCCTGTCGCCGGCCGAGGGCAGCGACGCCACCCTGGTGCGCCAGGCGCTGGGCGCCAACGCCAACGTGCTGCTGTTCAACCGTGAGCTTGACGGCGCCGACTGGGACTTCCTGACCCTGGACAACCAGCACGGTGCCTACCTCGCCACCCGCCACCTGATCGAACGCGGCCATCGCCAGATCGCCTTCTTTGGCGGCCATGCCGATTCCAGCTCGTGCCACCAGCGCCGCGCCGGTTTCCAGCAGGCGCTGGCCGAGGCCGGGCTGACGCTGCCGCCGGGCTGGATGATCGAGTCCGCCCCTAACCGCCTTGAAGCTGCGGCGCGCACCGACGAACTGTTCGTCGATGGCCACCGGCCGAGCGCGGCGGTCTGCTACAACGACACGGTCGCGCTGGGCCTGATGCTGGGCCTGAACTCGCGCGGCATCCGCCCCGGCGGCGACTTCGCCGTCACCGGGTTCGATGATATTTCCGAGGCGTCGGTGGCAGTGCCGCCGCTGACCACGCTCACTGCCGACCCGCGCGAGCGTGGCCGGCAGGCCGCCGCACTGCTGCTGCAGCGCCTGGATGACCCGGATGCGCCGCCGCAGCGCACGGTCGCCCCGGTGCAGCTGCGCATCCGCGAAAGCAGCGCCGCCCGCCCGAACTGATCCTTTTCAACGCACACTCCTTCCACGCAACAACGACCTTCCGCGCATCGAGGCGCGAACCGCATGCCGATCTCCGCAACGCCCCGCCCATCGGGTTCCTCCAGCAGCCAGGCACCGGTCATGAATGCCCGTGCTGCTCTGGCGGTCGCCACCACCATCTTCTTCATGTGGGGCTTCCTGACCAGCCTCAACGACGTGCTGATCCCGCATCTGAAGGCGGTGTTTGAGCTGAACTACACCCGCGCGATGCTGGTGCAGTTCACCTTCTTCGGCGCGTACTTCCTGATGTCGGTGCCGGCCGGTCGGCTGGTGGCCCGTCTGGGCTACAAGAAGGGCATCATCGCGGGCCTGCTGATCGCGGGCGTGGGCGCGCTGGGCTTCTGGCCGTCGGCCGCGCTGCGCACCTATGAAGCGTTCCTTGCGTCGCTGTTCGTGCTGGCCAGCGGCATCACCGTGCTGCAGGTCGCTGCCAATCCCTACGTCGCGCTGCTGGGCCCGGAACAGACCGCATCGAGCCGACTGACCCTGGCGCAGGCGCTCAATTCTCTGGGCACCACGCTGGCACCGCTGTTTGGTGGTTTCCTGATCCTCAGCACCGCAGTGAAGAGCGGCGATGAGATCGGCGCGATGCCGGTGGCCGAGCAGATTGCCTACCGTGCTGCCGAGGCGCAGTCGGTGCAGGGGCCGTATGTGGGGCTGGCCATCGCGCTGGTGCTGCTGGCGGTGTTCGTCTACCTGTTCCGCCTGCCCAGCCTGACCGAGTCGACCGAGCAGGCCGACAGCGGCCACCACACGCTGCTCGATGCCCTCAAGCACCCGCACGTGCTGTTCGGCGTGCTGGCCATCTTCTTCTACGTCGGCGCCGAAGTGTCCATCGGCAGCCTGATGGTGAACTACCTGGCGCTGCCGGAGATCGGTGGCATGACCGAACAGCAGGCCACCAACTACGTGTCGGCCTACTGGGGCTGCGCGATGGTCGGCCGTTTCGCCGGCGCGTGGCTGCTGGCCAAGTTCTCGCCGCGCCGCCTGTTGGCCGGTTTCGCGTTGGCCAATGTGGTGCTGCTGGCTGTCACCCTGGCGTCGGGTGGCAAGGTCGCGCTGTACGGCATCGTGGCGACCGGTCTGTTCAACTCCATCATGTTCCCGACCATCTTCTCGCTGGCCATCGAGCGCCTGGGCCCGCTGACCAACAAGGCCTCCAGCCTGCTGATCATGGCCATCGTCGGCGGCGCGATCATCCCGCTGCTGCAGGGCATGCTGGCCGACCGCATCGGCCTGCACCTGAGCTTCGTGCTGCCGGTGATCTGCTACGTCTACATCATCTTCTACGGTCTGGTGGGCTCGCGCCCGCCGGCTGTCCGCACGCACGGAGGCTGAGTCGGAAATGGGTGCCATTGTCTGCTTCGGCGAAATTTTGATCGATCTACTAGCGCAGCCGCCGGCCTCGGCCGACACCCCGCGCGCGTTCCTGCAGTACGCCGGCGGTGCGCCGGCCAACGTTGCCGTGGCCGCTGCGCGGCTGGGCGCGAAGACCCAGTTCGTCGGCATGCTCGGCCGCGACATGTTCGGTGACTTCCTGGCCGAGAGCCTGGTCGAGCACGGCGTCGGTACCGACTACATCGTGCGCACCGACGCGGCCAAGACCGCGCTGGCCTTCGTCGCGCTGGATGCCGCGGGCGAGCGCAGCTTCAGCTTCTACCGCCCGCCGGCGGCCGACCTGCTGTTCCGTGACAGCGATTTCCAGGCGGCCTGCCTGGACAACGCACAGTGCTTCCACGTCTGCTCCAACAGCCTGACCGAGCCGGCCATCGCCGAGGCGACCTTCGCCGGCATGGACCGCGCCCGCGCCGCCGGTGCGGTGGTCAGCCTGGACCTCAACCTGCGCCCGGCGCTGTGGCCGGCCGACGTCGATCCGACGCCGTGGCTGTGGCAGGCGCTGGAACGCGCCGACCTGGTCAAGCTGTCGCGCGAGGAACTGGATTACCTGGCAGCACCGCACGGCGCCGAGGGCGACCAGGTGGTCCTGCAGCGGCTGCTGGCCGCGCAGGCGCGCTGGGTCATCGTCACTGACGGTGCCGCCACGCTGCACTGGTACACCCGTGAGCAGCAGGGCCAGGTCACCAGCTTCAACGTCGCCACGGTCGACACCACGGCGGCCGGCGATGCCTTCGTCGGTGGCGTGCTGGTCGGCCTGCTGGAGCGCGGTGGTGCAGGTGCCGGCTTCGCTGCGTTCTGTCAGGACCCGCAGGCCATCGCCGCCACGCTGCGTTTCGGCGCCGCGGTGGGCGCGCTCGCCGTTACCCGCAAGGGCGCGTTCGCCGCGATGCCCTCGCTCGCTGAAGTGCAGCAGCTGCTGCAGGCACAGGACCTTTCCGCATGACCACCTCGCCTGATTTCCGTTCGCCCGCCTTCCTGCGCGCGCACATCGCCGACACCATGGCGTTCTACCACCCGCGCTGCATCGATCCCAACGGCGGCTTCTTCCACTACTTCCGTGATGACGGCAGCATCTACGATGCCGGCCACCGCCACCTGGTGAGCAGCACGCGCTTCGTCTTCAACTATGCGATGGCCTACCGCGAATTCGGCAATGCCGAGTACCGCGAGGCGGTGGAGCACGGCGTACGCTACCTGCGCGAGGTGCACCGCAACCCGGCCACCGGCGGTTACGCCTGGACCCTGCGCGATGGCAAGGTCGAGGACGACATGAACCACTGCTACGGCGTGGCCTTCGTGCTGCTGGCCTACAGCTGCGCGCTGAAGGCGGGCGTCGAGCAGGCCCGCGCGTGGATGGACGAGACCTGGCAGCTGCTGGAAGCGCGCTTCTGGGAGCCGCAGCACGGCCTGTACAAGGACGAAGCCGACGGCCAGTGGAACTTCACCGGCTACCGCGGCCAGAACGCCAACATGCACATGTGCGAGGCGATGCTGGCCGCGTTCGAGGCCAGTGGCGAGCAGCGCTATGTGGAGCGCGCGCTGCAGCTGGCCGACAACATGACCCGCCGCCAGGCCGCCAAGGCCGGTGGCCTGGTCTGGGAACACTACGACATGAGCTGGGAGATCGACTGGGATTACAACCTGGACAATCCCAAGCACCTGTTCCGCCCGTGGGGCTTCCAGCCTGGCCACCAGACCGAGTGGGCCAAGCTGCTGCTGATCCTGGATCGTCACGTGCAGGCCGACTGGCTGGTGCCGACCGCGCAGCATCTGTTCGATGTGGCCGTGGAGCGCAGCTGGGACGAGGCACGCGGTGGTCTGTATTACGGTTTCGCGCCGGAATCGCGCCGCCAGCCGGGCATGGACGGCGCGCCGATCGGTGGCGACAGCTTCGTCTGCGACGACGACAAGTACTTCTGGGTGCAGGCCGAAACGCTGGCCACCGCCGCGCTGATGGCCAAGCGCACCGGCGATGACCGCTACTGGCAGTGGTACGAGCGCATCTGGGCGTACTCGTGGGAGCACTTCGTCGACGACCAGTACGGCGCCTGGTTCCGCATCCTCGATGCCGACAACCGCAAGTACAGCGACGAGAAGAGCCCGGCCGGAAAGGTGGATTACCACACCATGGGTGCGTGCTACGAAGTGTTGAACGTCGTTCGTTGAGGCGCGTCCCGCCGAACGCATGACGCAAGGAAATCGGTAGCGCCGGGCCGGGCCCGGCGGAAAACCCAGGAGCACCACGTGCATCGCCTTTCCCTCGTTGTCCGTCTGCTCCTGCTGCTGATCGCGGCGGTTGCGTTCCCCGCCGCCGCTGCGCCACTGCAGGCGCACTGGGAGTTCCGCCTGTTGCCCGGCGATGCCCAGGGCGCCGCCCACCCCGGACTGCAGCAATGGCGCACGGCCACGGTGCCAGGCAGCGTGCACACCGACCTGCTGGCCCACGACCTGATCCGTGACCCGTATGTCGGCGCGGCCGAAGCCGATCTGCAATGGATCGGCCTGGCCGACTGGGAATACCGCGCGCGCTTCGATGTGGACGCGGCCACCCTGGCAAAGCCCAATGCCGAGCTGCGCTTCGTTGGGCTGGACACCTATGCCGAGGTCTCCCTCAACGGCAAGCCGCTGCTGCGTGCGGATAACGCGCACCGCACCTGGCACGCGCGTGTCGAGGGGCAGCTGCGCGCCAAGGACAACGAGCTGCTGGTCGTGTTCCGCTCGCCGATCCGCACGCTGCTGCCCAGCGTGGAGGCGATGCCGCACAAGATCGCCGGCAATTACCCCTCGCCCTACGGTGACGAGCCGAAGGACGCGATGGTCGGCAACTTCGCACGCAAGCCGGCCTATCACTTCGGATGGGACTGGGGCCCGCGCTATGTCACCGCGGGTGTCTGGCGCGGGGTCGACCTGCAGGCCTGGGATGCGCACCGGCTGATCGATCTGGCCGTGCGCACCGATGCGCTGGATGCGGGCCACGCAAAGCTTGCCGTACTGCTGCAGGTGGAGCAGGGCAGCGCCGCTGGTTCGGCTGTAGTGGGTGTGGACGTGCGCGACCCGGAGGGCCGCAGCGTGGCCCAGCTGCAGCGCACGGTGCTGCTGAAGCCGGGCGCGAACACGGTCGAGATCCCTGTTGAACTGGCTGATCCGCGGCGCTGGTGGCCGGTTGGCCACGGCGCGCAGGACCGCTACACGGTGCAGGCACGTCTGGATGGCGGCCGCAGCGCCGAGCTGGCGCGTGAGCAGCGCATCGGCCTGCGCACCGTCGAGCTGCGGCGCGAGGAGGATGACAAGGGCGGGCAGGGCTTCGCCTTCGTCATCAACGGCGTGGAGGTCTTCGCCAAGGGCGCGAACGTGATTCCATTCGATGCCTTCCCGGCACGTGTCGATCCCGCGCGCCTGCGCCAGGTGCTGACTGCCGCGCGCGACGCCAACATGAACATGCTGCGCAACTGGGGCGGCGGCTACTACGAGGACGATGCGTTCTTCGACATCGCCGACGAGCTGGGCCTGCTGGTCTGGCAGGACTTCATGTTCGGTGGCGGCATGCAGCCGGGCTACGATCCCGCGTTCCGCGCCAGCGTGGTGGCCGAGGCGCGCGACAACGTGCGCCGGTTGCGCCACCACCCCAGCATCGTGCTGTGGTGTGGCAACAACGAAGAAGAGACGGCCTGGAAGGATTGGGGCCACGGCCGCGACCTGAAGGCCGCCGATCCCGCCTTCGCCGCCCGGGTCTGGCAGGGCTATGTGGATCTGTTCGGCAAGGACCTGCGCCAGGTGGTGGGTGAGGAGGGGTTGGGCGTGCCGTACTGGTCCAGTTCGCCCAGCAACGACCTGGACGAAAAGGCCAACGATTCCGCCCGCGGCGACAAGCATTACTGGCAGGTCTGGGGCAATCCGGCGCTGCCGGTGCAGGCCTACCTGCGCGAGACGCCGCGCTTCATGTCCGAATATGGCCTGCAGGCCTGGCCGTCGCTGGCGACGGTGGACCAGATCGCCAGCCGCGACGAGCAGGGCATCGACAGCCCGGTGATCCGTGCCCACCAGAAGTTCATGGCGGGCGAGGGCAACAGCCGGCTGCTGCATTACATCGCACTGGGCTACGGCACGCCGAACGATTTCGAGGATTTCGTCTACCTCAGCCAGGTGATGCAGGCCGATGGCATCGCGCTGGCGGCGCTGCATCACCGCGCCTCGCGGCCGTACACGATGGGCTCGCTGTACTGGCAGCTCAACGATGTGTGGCCGGGTGCCTCATGGTCCAGCGTCGATTACTACGGGCGCTGGAAGGCGTTGCACTTCGCCGCGCGCCGCTTCTTTGCGCTGGTGACCCTGGCGGCGCTGCGCGATGAGGGCCGCACGCAGGTGCGCCTGATCAACGACGGTGCCGCCGTGGATGCACGCTGGCGGCTGCGGGTGATGGACGTGGAGGGCAAGGTGCTGCGCCGTCGCGAGGTGCCGGTGACGTTGGCCGCTGCCGGTGTGACCGCTGTCGGCGACTTCGCCGATGCCGAACTGCTGGCGGGGGCCGACCCGAAGCGCACCGTGGCGGTGTTCGAGCTGCTGCAGGATGGCAAGGTAAGTGCACGCCAGGTGGTCGGCTTCGTCGAAGCGAAGGACCAGGAGCTGCCGCGGCAGGCTTTGAAGGCGGTGCTGGCCATCGACGGCGACCACTACCGGCTGCGGCTGCAGAGTTCTGCCTACGTGCGTTCGGCGTGGATCGACTTCGGCGCGCTGGACGTGCAGGTGGAAGACAACCTGCTGGACCTGCTGCCGGGCGAAACCCGCGACATCGCCGTGCGCGGCCCGGTGGACCTGGCGACGCTGCGAGAAGCCCTGAAGGTAAAGACCCTCAACGACCGTTGAGGGGCCGTCGGGTAGGTGCGGACCGTTGGGCCGCACACCTTCCTGCCTTGTTACAGCTGGATCTGCTGGAAATTCTCGACGCGGTCGTGGCCGTTGGCGGCCTGGCCGGTGCGCGGCATCGGGTAGTCGTCCAGGCGGTCGATCAGGCGCGTCTGCAGGCCGGCCTCGCGGGCGGCATCCAGTTCTTCCACCACGTCGGACAGGAACAGGATCTCGCCGGCCGGCACGCCGATCGCCTGCACGATGCGGCGGTAGCTGTCCGCCTCGCGCTTGCCGCCGATCTCGGTATCGAACCAGCCCGACACCAGCGGGCTGAGGTCACCGGCGTCGCTGAAGCCGAAGAACAGCTTCTGCGCGGGGACCGAACCGGAGGAATACACGTACAGCGGCAGGCCCGAGGCATGCCAGCCCTTCAGCACCGGCGCCACTTCCGGGTAGAAGTGCGCGGTGTAGTCGCCGCGGCGATAGCCAGCATCCCAGATCAGGCCCTGCAGGGCCTTAAGCGCGGTGTGCTTGCGATCCAGGTCGATCCAGCCCTGCAGCGTCTCGGCCACCAGGCTGTCCTGGCAGGCGCCACCGATCTCGGTGGCCACCGCATCCAGCCAGCGGCGGACGTCGAGCTGCTGGCCGTGTTCGGCGACGAACGCCGGCAGCGCCTGGCGGGCATAGGGGAACAGCACGTTCTTGACGAACGAGATGCTGCTGGTGGTGCCTTCGATGTCGGTCAGGATGACGCGGGGCTGCATGGATCAGGACGCCTGGGTGGGAACGTAACGGGGGAATTTCTGCGCGATGTCGGTGCCGGTGAAGTGACCGACCCAGCCGTCCGGCTCGGTGAAGAAGCGGATGGCCACGAAGCTCGGCTCATCGCCCATGTCGAACCAGTGCGTGGTGCCATCGGGTACGGCGATCAGGTCGTCCTTCACGCACTCGATCTCATAGACCTTGTCATCCACGTGCAGGGTGAACAGGCCCGAACCTGCGACGAAGAAGCGCACTTCGTCTTCCTTGTGGAAGTGCTCGTCGAGGAACTTCTTGCGCAGCTCGGCACGGTTCGGGTTGTCCGGTGCGATCGAGGCCACGTCCACGCTCTTGAAGCCGTGTTCGGCAACCAGGCGGTCGATGTCCGCGCGGTAGGCGGCGAACACTTCGTCCTGGCTGGCGCCCGGCGCGACCGGCGCAGTGGCCTGCCAGCGTTCGAAAGTGACGTCGATCTTCTTCAGTTCGGCGGCGATGATCGCGCCGTCCTGGGTATCCAGCAGCGGCGATTCGGGGCGGGTGTCGTCGTAGATGCGCAGTCGGCTCATGGCGGCAGCTTGAACGTCTCGGGGGGAAGACAGGGTAACAGGGTGGTGAAGGGCGGCAGATTCCGGTTTGGAATCTGCACCCCGGCGCAGGCTCAGCCGCGCAGCTTGCGCAGTTCCAGTTCGCAGTGGAACAGGAACTCGAAGGCTTCCATGTGGCGGCGCGCTTCGGCCATGTCGCGGCCCCAGGCGTACAGGCCGTGGCCGTCGATCAGGTAGCCCCACAGCGGCTGGGTATCGAGCAGGGCATCGACCTGCGCCGAGAGCACGTTCATGTCCTGGGTGTTGGCGAACACCGGCACGTCGATGGCCATTTCGTGGGTGCTGTTGCCGGCGAAGGCCTTCAGCAGCTCGTAGCCTTCGATGCGGATGTGGCCCTGCGGCGCGTACAGGCGCGAGGCGATGGTCTGCACCGGCGAGTGGGTGTGCAGCACGCAGCCGATCTCCGGGAAACGTCGGTACAGCTGGGTGTGCAGCAGGGTCGCGGCGGACGGGCGCAGCGGGCGGCCGACGGCCAGGCCGTCGAAGTCCACCACCATGATGTCGTCCTCGATCAGGCGGCCCTTGTCCTTGCCCGAGACGGTGATCGCGGCGTGGCGGTCGTCCAGGCGGTGGGAGAAGTTGCTGCTGGTGGCCGGGGTCCAGCCGGCGTGGGCCAGTTCGCGGACGTTGTCGATCAGCAGCTGGGCCAGTTCGCTCAGGCGCGCGGTGTCGTAGGGGAAGGTGGGGGCGTTCATGCGGTCGATTTTACTGGATTCGGCCAACGGCTGAGCCCCTCGTGGCGGGTTGGTTGGTCGCAGAGAGCGGGTTCCGGTATCTGGCCGGGCGGGTGGGTTGCGCGGGGGACGCCGTGAATCCGTCCCTGGAGCAACTGTGTTGTTGAGGGGGCTCAGGCCCTCCCAGCAGACGCGCACGGTAGTGCCGGCCGCTGGCCGGCAGCCTCTGAGG
>JAFAFD010000187.1 GCA_023423675.1 Pseudomonadota bacterium
TCAATGGAAATCGCGGCTGTGGCTGCGCAGGCCCTGCAGCAGTTCATCCAGGCACAGCATGCGCTGCACGATCACATGCTGCACGCCATCGACGCGTTCGAGGCGGCCGTCGATCTGCATCAGCTGGGTATCGACCAGCACGCGGTGCTGGCGGTCGGCCACGTGCCGCCAGACCACCGCATTGACCATGCCGGTCTCGTCTTCCAGGGTGAGGAAGGTGACGCCGCTGGCGGTCTGCGGGCGCTGGCGCATGCGTACCAGGCCGGCGATGCGTACGCGGCGTCCATGGCCGTGACCTGCCAGTTGCGCGGCATCCAGGCAGCCACGGCTGCGCAGCTGCGCGCGCAGGAAACTGATTGGATGGCGCCCGAGCGTGGTGCCGGTGCTGCGGTAATCGGCCTGCATGTCTTCCCATGCGCTGGGCAGGGGCAGGGCCACGCGGGCCTCGGTGGTGGCGCGGGCCTGGTCGAACAGCGGCAGCCGGTTTTCCACGCCGGAAATATCCCAGCGCGCACGATGGCGGTGGCCGCTCAGCCCACGCAGCGCACCGGCATCGGCCAGCAGGCCCTGCTGGCGCCGGTCCAGCCCGGTGCGCTGGCAGAGATCACCGACATCGTCGAACGGGCGGCGCGCGCGTTCGCGCATCAGTGCCTGCACTGCCGTTTCGCTGCAGCCATCGATCAGGCGCAGGCCGAGCCGGATTGCTGCTGCGCCCTTGCTGAAATCCAGGGTGCAGTCCCAATCGCTGTGGCGCACGTCCACCGGCAGCACCGCGATGCCGTGCCGGCGCGCGTCCTGCAGCAGCTGGTCGGGGCTGTAGAAACCCAGGGGCGGGCTGTTCATCCGGCTGGCAGTGAACGCGGCCGGGTAGTGGCACTTCAACCAGCAGCTGGCGTAGGTGAGCAGGGCGAAGCTGGCCGCATGGCTCTCGGGGAAGCCATAGCTGCCGAAGCCCTTGATCTGCTCGAACAGGCGTTCGCCGAAATCCAGGCTGTAGCCGCGGTCGAGCATGCCGGTCAACAGCTTTTCGCGATGCGGTTCCAGCCCGCCGTGGCGCTTCCACGCGGCCATCGAGCGACGCAGTGCATCGGCTTCACCGGCACTGTAGCCGGCGGCATCCACCGCCAGCTGCATCACCTGTTCCTGGAACAGCGGCACGCCCAGGGTGCGCGCGAACACGCGCTCCAGCTGGGGTGGATAGAGCGGGTTGTCCGGATCGTTCAGTGCCTCGGGGCCCTGTTCGCGCAGGATCCGCCGGCGCTCCAGGTAGGGGTGCACCATGTCACCCTGGATCGGGCCGGGGCGCACGATTGCCACTTCGATCACCAGGTCGTAGAAGGTGCGCGGCTGCATGCGTGGCAGCATCGCCATCTGCGCGCGCGATTCGATCTGGAACACGCCGATGGTTTCGGCGGCGCAGATCATGTCGTAGGTCGGGCCATCCTCGTCTGGAATCGCATCCATGCGCCCTTCGTGCAGGCCGTGCTGCTGCAGCATGGCCAGGCACTTGCGGATGGCGGTGAGCATGCCCAGCGCCAGGCAGTCGACCTTCATCAGGCCGGTGGCATCCAGATCGTCCTTGTCCCACTGGATGACGGTGCGCCCGGCCATGGCCGCGTTCTCCACCGGTACCAGGGTGGACAGCGGGTGTTCGGAAATCACGAAACCACCCGGGTGCTGCGACAGGTGGCGGGGAAAGTCGATCAGCTCTTCGGTGAGTGACAGCAGGCGCCGCATCAGCGGCGTGTCCGGATCGAAGCCGCGTTCGCGCAGGGTGTCCGGCAGCGGGATGTTGCCGCCCCAGTGGTCCATCGCCGCACCCAGCTCATTCACCTGGTCCATCGGCAGGCCGAGCGCGCGGGCGACATCACGGATCGCGCTGCGGCCGCGGTAGCTGATCGCCACGGCGGTAAGCGCGGCGCGCTCGCGGCCATAGCGGTTGAACACGTACTGCAGCACTTGCTCGCGGCGCTCGTGTTCGAAATCGATGTCGATGTCCGGTGGCTCGTCGCGCTCATCGGAAATGAAACGCTCGAACAGCAGGTTGCTGCGCGCCGGATCGATTTCGGTGACGCCGAGTACGAAGCACACCGCCGAGTTCGCCGCCGAGCCACGCCCCTGGCAGAGGATCTGCTGGCTGCGGGCGAAGCGCACGATGTCCTGCACGGTGAGGAAGTAGGAGGCGTAGTTCTTCTTGGCGATCAACGCCAGCTCGTGTTCGATCTGCGCGCGCTGCGCCGGCTGGATGCCTCGTGGCCAGCGCTCGGGAATGCCTTCTTCCACCAGTTCGCGCAGCCAGCTGTCCGGCGTCTGCCCGTCGGGCACCAGCTCGCGTGGGTAGGTGTACTGCAGCTGGTCCAGGGTGAAGTGGCAGCGCTCGGCGATGCGCAGGGTCTCGGCCAGCAGCCCGGGCGGATACAGCTGGGCGAGCGCGCTGCGCGGGCGCAGGTGGCGTTCGCCGTTGGGAAACAGCCGCCAACCGGCTTCGGCCACGCTGCAGCGGTGGCGGATCGCGGTCAGCGTGTCCTGCAGGGCGCGACGGCGGCGCACATGCATGTGCACGTCACCGCTGGCCACCAGCGGCAATGCGTGGCGCTCGCCGAAGGCCTGCAGCTGCTGCAGGCGTCGCACGTCGTCGTGTTCGTGGTGCAGTTCCACCGCCAGCCACAGGCGGTCGCTGAAGGCGTTGCGCAGCAGCTGCAGGTGGCTGGCATCGGGCTGGCGGTCCAGCCACAGGCACAGCAGGCCCTCGGCCAGGCCGTGCAGATCCTCGCGAAGGCAGCGGTATTCGCCCTTGCCCGCGCGCCGCCGGCAGGTGGTGATCAGCTGGCACAGGCCGGCATAGGCCTCCTGGTCGGTGCACAACAGGGCGATCTTCGGCCCGTCCTCGACCTGGAATTCGGCACCGATGACCAGCGCCACGCCGTGCGTCTTCGCTGCCTGCCAGGCACGCACGATGCCGGCCAGCGAGCACTCATCGGTGATCGCCAGGGCGCGGTAGCCCTGGCCGGCGGCACGCGCGAACAGCTCATCGGCGGTGGACGCGCCGCGCTGGAAACTGAAGGCCGACAGGCAGTGCAGTTCGGCATAGGCAGGGGCGGGGGCGGTCATGGCGGTTCAACCGAACCAGCCGTGCAGCATCCACGGCGCATGCGGATCGTTGCGCGGGCGGAAGGCCCAGCCGCGCTGGCCGTGCGCGGTTTCCACCACGTAGTAATCGCGGCGCGCGTCGGCCTGGTCCCACCAACCCGATTCGATCCGCTCCGGCCCGGCGACGATGCGCAGGCGCGGATCACGCAGCGGCTGCGGCGTGTCCAGCAGCCAGCCAGGGCGCAGCGGCCAGTACGCGGGGGGCTTGGCCGCCGGCTGGGTGCCACTGGCACACTCGGGGCGATGGTCGGCCTGCACCGCCAGCGGCTGCACGGCGTCATCGCCGAGGCGTGCGCGCAGGCGCTCGCGCAGCTGGGTCCACGGCATCGCCTGCGCCGGGCGGGTGTCGAACAGATCGCGCGCGGCCGGCACGAACGGCGGCAGATGTTCGGCCTGCAGGCGCAGCGCCCGGCTGCCAGCGGGCAGGGCAAAGGCTTCCATGCGATTGCGGGCGATCTCGAACAGCAGCGCAGCATCGCGCTCGGGGGCCAGCAGGCCGATGGTCAGCACGCTGGCCGGCAGCAGGTCGTGTTCGAAATACAGGTCGAAGCGCTGCACGCCGCCATCGCGCGAACAGAGGAAGGCGGCCAGGTCCAGCAGCAGGCGGCGCAGCGGGAACAGCAACGCCTGGCTGGATTCGATCTCGTACTCGAATTCGATGCGCGCATCGAAGCGGTCCGGGGGCTGGTAATAGCGCAGTGGCGGCGCCGGCAGGCCACGCAGCGCGTCCAGCTGCTGCAGCACATCGGGGGCAAAGCGCCGGGCCAGGCTGTCGCGCGGCAGGTCGAGCGCGGCGCCCAGCGTACGCAGGCCGGAGCGGCCGAGCACGGTGACTGCTTCGGCGGGCAGGCCGCAGCGCGACAGGGGCAACTGCGCGAGCAGGGCCGGCAACTGCTGCATGTCGACGCCCAGGCCATCGTGCACGTTGGCCAGCACACGTGCGGCATGCGGGGTGGGCGCGGCCACCAGGCGATGGCGGAAGCCCAGCTCGTGCAGGCCATCGCGCAGGCGTTTCTCGATCTTCAGCCAATCACCGAACAGGGCACGGCTGGCGCCGATTTCCAGCACCAGCGCATGCGGGAAATCGAGGCTGACCTGCGAGCTGTACGCATAGGCCCAGCTGGCCAGCAGCTGGCGGGTGTGCTGTTCGGCGCTGGGGTCGTAATCGTGCAGCTGCATGTCCTGCACCAGCACCTGCGCGGCCGACAGCAGCA
>JAFAFD010000361.1 GCA_023423675.1 Pseudomonadota bacterium
CGTCGGGGTAGCGCTCGGCTCCCCAATGTTGGCCGCACTTGCGGAAAAGATCCTCTACCGGGTCCGCCCCAAGCCGCGCGCGCGCTTGGCTGATGCCGCTGCGCGCAGGCAGATCCAGCGATGCCAAGCCTTGGGCGCAGATGTTCAGCCGCCTGGCTACTTCATGCACCGGTTCATCGCGGAACAGGGCCATGCCAAGCACCAGCCACAGCACCTGATCGCTGGGCAATCTACGCCTGCGTATGGTGGCCTGCGAGGAGAGCCCCAACGCGCTGGACACCCATTCAACCGGGATGTTCTGGGTGAAGGTGCTCAGGTCGGAGAAATTGAGCAGGTCACCAAGGTCGAGCAGCTGCTGTTGGATGGACACAAAAAATCCGATGCCAGAAGACTGGCATCGGATTCTGATTGGCTCAGCTGCTTAAGTGAACAGCATTACGCCAAGGCGGGGTTTTTTAATGCGCAGGCCAACGCGATCAGTTGGTCCAGTTCGGCATCGGCATGGCATCCACCGGGATCGGTGAATTCTCATCGTCGCTGCCACGCTCGCGCTTGCCGCGCAGGTCGTTCTCGATCTGGTAGTTGCGGCGCTGCAGCCAGGCATCGCGCACCAGCGCGTACTCATCCACCGCCGAGCTGCGCAGGTCGTCCACCGCCATCAGCTGCGCGCGCGTATCGATCAGCTGCAGGCCCTGCAGGCCAATGCGGACCTTGTCTTCCTCGATCGTGCGTATAGGCGACAGCGGTATGTCACCGGCCAGGCCGAACACATCGCGCACGGTACGCGGGCCGAAGAACGGCAGTTCCACGTAGCGCGAGCGGCGCCAGCCCCAGGCACCCAGGGTCTGCCCGAAGTCCTCGCGGCGGTTGGGCACCATCGCCTTGCTGGCAGGATCGAACAGGCCACCGACGCCCAGCGTCGAGTTGATCAGGAAGCGCCCCAGTGTATCCCAGGCATCATCCGGGCGGCCCTGCAGCAGCTGGTTGACGATGGTGACCGGCGAACGGATGTTGCTGAAGAAGTTGCTGACCCCGGTACGCGCGAAGCGTGGCACCACGTGGGTATAGGCGGTGGCCAGCGGACGCGCGATCACGTTGTCCACGCCCACGTTGAAGCGGTGCACGCGACGGTTCAGCGGCTCCCACGGGTCGTAGGCGGCGGTGGTCGCAGCGGTGCCGGCGTTGCCGTACAGCGCGTCGAAATCATCGTCGCCACCGGGCGCAGCGGCGGCGGTGGTGGCGACATCGGTTTCGGCATCGGCTCCAGCATTCGTGGCCGGCGGCGGCGTGGCCGTTGTGTCGTCCATGGCAGCCGCAGGTGCCGCGTCAACCGTACCGGCATCGGCAGCAGGTGTGGCGGCCGGAACCACGGTGTCGGCCACCGGCGCATCGCTGCGCGCGGGCTTGCCGGCACAGGCGGTGAGCGCCAGGGCCAGGATCATCAGGGGAAACGCGCGTACGACGTTCATGTCAGCTCGCAGCAGAAGGTGCATTGAAGTCCAGATCGGGCGACAGCCGGTAGGCTGCGCTCAGTTCGTTGAAACCGGCCGGGGTGCCGGAAATCGACAGCGGGTGGCCCTGGGTGCGGGCACGCGCGGCCAGTTCGGCCAGTAGCGCCAGGCCGGCGCTGTCCACGCGCTCGACCTCGCCCAGTTCCAGCCGTGCCAGCTTTGCCGGCAACGCCTGCAGCTGCGGCCACAGGGCGATCACCGCGGCACGGTCGAGCACCCCGCGCAGGCGCAGGGTGTCACCTTCCAGCAGCGCCAGTGGCTTACTTGCCATTGCCGGCCGGTCCGGCCTGCATGCTGCCGTTGCGCAGTTCGCTGGCCACCTGCTTGATGCCCTTCTGGCGCAGCGGGGCATCGAACTGGTTGCGGAAGGTCTGCACGTAGGAGATGCCTTCGATGTTGACGTCGAAGATCTTCCACTGGCCGTTGACGTTGCGCATCCAGTACTCGACCGGGGTCGGCTCGTTGCCGGCACGCACCAGTTCGGTGGCCACGCGCACGCCGCGGTTGCCCGGCAGCGGGCTCTCGCCCTTCAGGCGGAAGCTCGGCTTGCCCTGGATGTTCAGCAGGGTCGAGCCGTAGCGCTGCATCAGGCTGTCGGCCATCGCATCGGCAAACAGCTTGATGTCGGCATCGGAGGCGCCGCGGGCGTGCGTGCCCAGCACCAGGCGCGCGGCATATTCGCGGTCGAAGGTGCGGGTCAGTTCGCTGTCGATGTAGCTGCGCAGGCTGGCCGGGTTGCTGGTGAACTCAGCGCGGCGCTGCTGCAGGGTCGACATGATGCGGCTGCTGGCGTCGATGACCACCTTGCCGGCCTGACCCTGCGGGGCGGTCACGGCGGGGGCGGTGGACTGCGCCTGGGCCAGGAACGGGGAAGCCAGCAGCAGCGACGAGGCCAGCAGGGCCGGGATCAGTTTCATCTTCATGGTTGCGGTTCCGTTGCAGGCGACTGCTCGCCATCGTTGGGTTTCTGGCCAGCGCCACCGGCGTTGCCACTGAACATGTACTTGCCGACCAGCTGCAGCAGGTCCACCGCTGGCTGGGTGAAGACGATCTCCTCACCGGGCTTCAGTACCTCCGGATCACCGCCGGGCTGCAGACCGATATAGCTCTCGCCGAGCAAACCGCTGGTGAAGATGCCGGCGGAGGTATCGGCCGGCAGGTCCTTGACCTTGCTGTCCATGCGCAGGGTCACGATCGATTCGAACTTCACCGGGTCCAGTTCGATCGAGGCGACCTGGCCGACGGTGACGCCGCCGATCTTCACCGGCGCCTGCTTGCGCAGCTGGCCGACCTGGGAGAAGCGCGCCTTCAGCTCATAGCCCTGGCCGCCCCAGCTCCAGCGCTGGTTGGTCGAGGCCACGGCCAGCACCATCAGCGATGCCAGGGCCAGCAGCAGGAATGCGCCGACGGAGAATTCGAGTCTGGGACCGCGTATGGCCATGTGGATTACCTGATCGAGTCGTGGTGGCCGCGCGCCCTGCGCACCGCCGGAGGAGGGGTTAGGTGAACAACATTGCCGACAGCACGAAGTTGAACATCAGCACCAGCAGCGAGGCGTTGACCACCGCACGGGTGGTGACCACCGAGGTGCCTTCGATGGTCGGCTCGGCGTGGAAACCGACGTAGGACGCGACCAGCGCGGCGGTGCCGCCGAAGATCGCCGACTTCAGCATCGCCACGCCGAAGTCATCCCAGAAGTCCACGCTGTTGCGCAGCGCCGACCAGAAGACGCCATTGTCCAGGCCCAGCACGTGCACCGCTTCGAAGTAGCTGGCACTGATGGCCAGCGAACAGAAGATGCCGGTCAGCAGCGGCACGGTCAGCACCGCCGCCCAGAAGCGCGGGGCCACCGCCTTGGCCACCGGGTCGATGGCCATCAGCTCCAGCGCCTTGATCTGGTCGGTGGCACGCATCAGGCCCAGTTCGGCGGCGATCGAGCTGCCGGCGCGGCCGATGAACAGCAGCGCGGTCAGCACCGGCGCCAGTTCGCGGTACAGCGACAGGCCGAGCAGGGTCGACAGCGCGTCGGCCGCACCGAAGGTGGTCAGCGTGCGGTAGCCCTGCAGGGTCAGCACCAGGCCGACGAAGGCACCGCCGACGGCGATGATCGGCAGCGAGCGCGCGCCGATCTTGTAGATCTCGCGGGTCAGCTCGGCGAGGAAATCACGCGTGGGCAGCGAACCGCGCAGCACGGTCAGCGAGAACAGGCCGGCGCGGCCCAGCGAACGGGTGGCTTGCACGAACGGCATCAGGCAACCCTCGCGCGCGGCGCGGCATCGAACGGAATGGGGCCATCAGGCTGGCCGTGCAGGAACTGCCGCAGCAGCGGGTCCTGGCTGGACTGCAGCGCTTCGGGCGTGCCCTGGAACACGATGCCGCCATTGGCAATGGCGATCACCTGGTCGCAGATCGGCAGGGTCTCGTGCACGTGGTGGCTGACGATGATGCTGGTCAGGCCCAGGCTGTGGTTGAGGCGCTGGATCAGGCTCATGATGACCCCCGAGGCGATCGGGTCCAGCCCGGTCAGCGGCTCGTCGTAGATCATCAGCGGCGGGTCCAGGGCCAGCGCGCGGGCCAGAGCCACGCGGCGCGCCATGCCGCCGGACAGCTCGCGCGGCCAGGCATCGGCGGCGGCCAGCAGGCCCACCGCGTGCAGCTTCATCTGCACCAGCCGGCGCAGCACCGCCGCCGGCAGGCGGGTATGGGTGCGCAGGGGCAGGGCGACGTTCTCGGCCACGGTGAGGTCGGTCAGCAGGCCATTGCCCTGCAGCAGCACGCCCACGCTCTTGCGCATTTCCAGCAGCGCGCCGCTGTCATGCGGGATCGGCATGCCGAACAGGGTGACCTCGCCGGCGACCGGGCGCAGTTCGCCGGTCAGCGCGGCCAGCAGGGTCGACTTGCCGCTGCCGGACGGGCCCAGCACGGCAGTGATGCTGCCCTGCGGAACCTGCAGGGAAACGTCACGCAGGATCGTGCGTCCGCTCCGGTCGATGCGGACGTTGGACAACTGCACCAGACTGGAGGCGGAAGCCGACATGGGCACCATTAACGTTTTTTAGACATCGAAGGGTGGGGTCAGCCGGCTGAACATAAGCAGACTGGACGGTCCAGTATTGTGGCACGTCGCGGCCACCGGCAGGCCGGGACAATTTCCGGCGGCGCCGGAACAATCCATCGCAGCGCTCGCTGCGCGCCCCAGTGACGTGCGTCACCATTGAATACTGCCGGGCGTCCTGCACACTGTGCACGATGACCGACCCGTTCAGCGACTTCCGCCTCTATCACTCCAACTCGTTGGACGTGCTGGCCGCCCTGCTGGCCCGCAACGTGCGCACTCCGGTGCCGGGGCAGCCGCTGCTGGCGCCGGAGGTGGTGCTGATCCCGCAGGTGGCGATGCGTCGCTGGCTGCAGGCGACACTGGCGGCCGAGTACGGGGTCGCCGCCAACCTCGAGTTCCTCACCCCGGGTGAGTTCGTCGCGCGGGCGCTCAACGCCAATGTCGATGGCGAAACCGACGACCTGGACGCCGCCGGCCTGCACTGGAAGCTATACCAGGCGCTGCGCGACCCCGCGCTGCTGGCGCAGCCACCGATGCGTGCGCTGCAGGCCTATCTTGCCGGGGGGGACGCCCTGAAGCCGTGGGCGCTGGCCGGCGAACTGGCCTCGGTGTTCGAGAAGTACCAGGCCTGGCGCCGCGACTGGCTGCTGCGCTGGGATGCCGGCGCCGACCCGGCCGACCCGCAGGCGATCCTGTGGCGGGCCATTTCCGCAGGACGCGGCTACCGCGCGCGCCGCATCCAGGACTACCTCGACCGTTTCGAAGGCCCGGACAAGCCAAAACCACAGGGCCTGCCGCCGCGCCTGTCGGCGTTCGCCACGCTGAACATCTCGCCCGACGTGCTGCGGGTGATGGCCACCCAGGCCCGGGTCGGCGAGCTGCACTTCTATATGCCGACCCCGGTGCAGTCGTACTGGGGTGACCTGCAGACCCTGGCCGAGCGCCTGCGCAGCGGCGCACCCGATCCCTTTGGCGAAGCCGCGGGCGAGAACCGCCTGCTGGAAGCCTGGGGCGCGGCCCGCCCCCCCATCATTGGCGTGCTGGGCAGTTACGAAGTGGTGCACCCGGCCGGTGAGATCGCCGCGTACTCGGATCCCGAAGACGACACCCGCCCGACCCTGGCCGAGGGCGGGCTGGCCGACAGCCTGCTGCACCGCCTGCAGCGCGACCTGTTCCACCGCCGAGCGCTGCCCTCGGGCGAGCTGCGCGAGGAACCGCGCAGCGATGACCCCAGCCTGCAGGTGCACGCCTGCCACACCCGCCTGCGCGAACTGCAGGTGCTGCACGACCAGCTGCGCAGCCTGCTGCAGGACCCGCGCTTCGACCCGCCGCTGCAGGCCCGCGAGATCGCGGTGCTGGCACCGGACATCGATCCCTACGTGCCGTACCTGGAAGCCGTGTTCGGCGGCCGTGGCGGCGACGAGGAACACATTCCCTATGCGCTGGCCGACAGCAGCCCGCTGGCGGGCGAGCCGCTGGCTGATGTGTTCGTGCACCTGCTGTCGCTGCCGGTGTCGCGGTTCGGCCTGAACGAGATCCTCGACCTGCTGGCCAGCGCGCCGCTGGCCGAGGCGGCCGGGCTGGAGGCGGTGGACTTCGACCGCCTGCATGGCTGGCTGCAGCAGGCCGGCGCCCGCTGGGGCATCGACGCCAACCATCGCGGCCAGCTGCAGGCACCGCGCGACGACGCCTACACCTGGCAGTTCGCGCTGGACCGCCTGCTGCTGGGCCACGCCACCGGCAGCGATGTCGACCTGGCCGGCGTGGCACCGTGGATCGAGCTGGAAGGCGGCGCGCTGGACGCGCTGGACCGGCTGCTGCGCCTGCTGCGCGTACTGGCGCTGTACCAGCGTCGCCTCGGCGAGACCCTGACCCCGGCGCAGTGGCGGCAGCGCCTGCTGTCCCTGCTGGATGCGCTGCTGCCGGAAGCACCCAGTTCGCCCAACAGCCAGCGCGCGCTGGAGCGCCTGCGCAAGCTGCTCAACCAGTTCGCCGATGACGCCCGCAAGGCCGGCTTCGAGGACGGCGTACCGCCCGAGGTGGTGCGTGCGCACTTCGCCGGCGCGCTGTCCGAGGCCGATACGCGTGCGCCGCTGCTGACCGGCGGCATCAGCTTCGGCCGCATGGTGCCGATGCGCCTGCTGCCGTTCCGGGTGATCTGCGTGCTGGGCCTGAATGATGGTGACTTCCCGCGCCGCGACCCGGCGGCTGGCCTGAACCAGCTGACCGCCGAGCTGGACACGCCGCGCCGTCGCCCGGGCGACCGCTCCACCCGCGAGGATGACCGCTTCCTGTTCCTGCAGCTGTTTGCCGCCGCGCAGGACGTGTTCTACCTGAGCTACCTCGGCGCCGACCCGCGCGATGGCAGCGTGCGCGAGCCCTCGGTGCTGGTCAGCGAGCTGATCGACGCCGCCGCCGAGTACCACCAGGCGCCGGAGGCCGCCAAGCGTGCGTTCACCGTGCGCCACGCGCTGCAGCCGTTCTCGCCCGCCGCCTTTGGCGAGGGCGATCCGCGCCGTTTCAGCTACCGGCGCCAGTGGCACCCGGCTGCCGGGCGCATGGCCGGCCAGCGCGGCGGGCTGCAGCCGTGGTTCGACGCCGCGCTGCCGCCCCCGCTGGATGACGCGGTGGAAGACGAGGTCGCGCTGGACACGCTGCGCCGCTTCCTGTGCGACCCGGCCGGGCAGTTCCTGGCCCAGGCGCTGGGCCTGCGCCTGGCCGACGACGTCGAGGAGGTGGACGACCTGGAGCCACTGGTGCTGTCCTCGCGCGGGCCGGAAAAGCGCAGCGTGCAGGCCGCGGTGGTACGCGCCACCATCAGCGGCGATGTCGAGCCGTTGTACCCGCGCCTGCGTGCCCGTGGCCTGCTGCCGTCGGGTGCGCTGGGCGAGCGCCAGTTCGAAGCCGAACAGCTCAAGACCCGTCCCTACGCCAGCGCGATGCTGGGCTGGATGCAGGGGCAGCCGCTGGAAAGCCGCCGCTACGAGGTGGAGATCGACGGCGTGCGCCTGCACGGCCGCGTGGCTGATCGCCATCCTGAAGGCCTGGTGCGCCTGCGCGCCGGCACGCTCAACGGCAACGCGGTGATCCGCCAGGGCCTGGACTGGCTGCTGGCCAATGCGGCCGGCGATGCGCTGCCGCTGGTGCAGTTCCACGATGGCGGCGATGCCGGACCCGGCCCGCACATCCAGCCTGCACCGGGCGCGGCGGCCGCACGCAGTGCCCTGCGCGCGCTGCTGCAGCTGCGCCAGCGTGGCCTGCGCGAGCCGCTGCGCTTCGCACCCTATACCGGCTGGGTGCTGTTCACCGCGCCGGTGGAAAAACAACGCAGCGAAGGCTGGAAGCAGTGGCACGGCAGCGACCGCAGCTGGGGCGAAGCCAACAGCGATGCCTGGCAGCTGCTGCTGCGCGGGGCCGATCCCTTCGCCGATGACGACAGTTACGCCGACCTGCTGCGCAACAGCCAGGTGGTATTCGGCGCGGTGCGCGACGGGCGTGGCCCGGGTGGCACCGGCAAGGAGGCCGACGCATGAGCACCCCCGTGGATCCCTACCTGCTGCTGCCGCTGCAGGGCATCGGCCTGATCGAAGCCAGCGCCGGTACCGGCAAGACCTTCACCCTGGCCACGCTGTTCACCCGCCTGGTGGTGGAACAGGGCCTGCGCATCGGCCAGATCCTGGCGGTGACCTTCACCGATGCCGCCACCCAGGAGCTGCGCAAGCGCATCCGCGAGCGCCTGGCCCTGGCCGCGCGCCTGGTCGACCTGCCGCCCGCCGACGACGAGGCGCCCGATGCGCTGCTGACCCGGCAGGTGCTGCAGCGCCACCTCGACGAAGGTGGCGAAAGCGCTGCCGCGCTGAAGCGCCGCCTGCAGGTGGCCGCCGACGAGATCGACCTGGCCTCGATCTTCACCATCCATGGTTTCTGCACACGCGTGCTCCGCGAGCATGCGCTGGAAAGCGGGCACACCTTCGATCCGCCGGAACTGCTGGCCAGCGACCGCGAGCTGCTGGAGGAACTGGCCGCCGACCTGTGGCGCGTGCACGCCAATGATCCGGCCACGCTGGAGCCACTGCTCTGGCTGTGGTCGAACCCCGATGCGCTGGCCTCGGACCTGCGCGCGCTGCTGGCCTCGCCGCCGCTGTACCCGCGCCCGCAGCCGCTGGCGGTGGAGGATCCGCGCCCGGCGCTGCAGGCCGCCGCGGCGGACCTGTCGATGGCCGTGCGCGAGCATGGCGAGCAGTTCTTCCTCGATCTGTGCGAGGCGGTCGACAACAAGTGGATCAACGGCGTTTCCTACAAGCTGGGCTGGCTGCACGCGCTGGGCCGGCAGCTGTTGGCCTGGGCCGCGCGCGACGATGCCGGCGAGCTGATGAGCAGTGACCGCCTACCGGCACTGCTGCCGGAAGCGCTGGTGGCCAAGACCAACAAGAAGTTCGTCGACCGCACCCCATCCTCGCCGCTGCAGGCACCCTTGGAGCGCTACGTGGCGTTGCTGGCCCAGCGCGAACAGTGGCTGCGCGCTGCGTCGCTGAATTTCCTGCACAGCCTGCGTGAGGAGGCCACGCAGCGCCTGGCCATGCTCAAGCGCACGCGCCGGGTGCAGACCTACGACGATCTGATCGATGGTGTGGCCCACGCGCTGGAGGGGTCGCAGCGGCTGGAGCTGGTGCGCAAGCTGCGCCTGCAGTACCGCATCGCCCTGGTCGATGAGTTCCAGGACACCGACGATCGTCAGTGGGGCATCTTCCACACCGTGTTCGGCGATTCGCCGGAGGTGCAGGCACTGGGCCTGGCACCGGCGCTGTTCCTGATCGGCGACCCGAAGCAGGCGATCTACGGCTTCCGTGGCGGTGACATCCACACCTATCTGAAGGCCAAGCAGGCCGCGCGACCGGCCCCGCCGCTGGACCAGAACTTCCGTTCGCGGCCGTCGGTGCTGCGCGCGCTGCAGGCCCTGTACGACAACGGTGGCGACGATGCCTTCCTGGAAGCCGGCATCGGTTTCGAGCCGGTCCGTCCCGGTGGCGTGCGTACGGATGAAGACTACCTGCGCGACGGCGCTGCGGCCCCGGCACTGACCCTGCGCGTGCTGCGCAGCGAAGGCGACAAGGCGATGAGCGCCGATACCTCGCGTGCCGCCGCGACCCAGGCCTGCGTCGCCGCCATCCACCAGACGCTGCTGGATGCGCGTGCCGGCACTGCGGTGCTGCGCGGCCGCGCCGTGCAGCCCGGTGACATCGCCGTGCTGGTGCGCTCGCACCGCGAGGCGACGCTGGTACAGCGGGCGCTGGCGGCAGTGGGCATACCGGCGGTGGCCGCGGGCAAGCAGAGCCTGTTCTCCACCAGCGAGGCACGCGACCTGCGCGCGCTGCTGCTGGCCCTGCTGCAACCGGCTGACGAAGGCCGCCTGCGCGCGGCACTGGCGACAGTGCTGCTTGGCCAACGGGCCAGTGCGATCGCCAGCATGGAACGCGAGGGTGACCTGCAGCGTGCCTTCCAGGCGCAGCTGCTGCACTGGCGCGAGCGCTGGCAGCGCGGCGGACCGTTCGCGGTGGTGGCCGATGTCTGTGCCGCACAGGGCGAACGCCTGCTGGCGCTGATCGATGGCGAGCGCCGGCTGACCAACTACCTGCAGCTGGGCGAACTGCTGCAGGAAGCCTCCGCGCAGGCGCTGGGCATGCATGGGCTGCTGGACTGGCTGCAGGGGCAGATGGCCAATGCCGACCAGAACGACGAGCAGCAGCTGCTGCGCCTGGAATCGGACGCGCGCCGCGTGCAGATCATCACCCTGCACAAGAGCAAGGGCCTGGAATACCCGCTGGTCTACCTGCCGTTCGTCGGCATCGACGGTGGCGCACCGAACAACGCAGCGCACTGCACCGTGCACGTGGACGGCGAACGCCAGCTGCACTGGAAGCTGGACAAGGGCGAGGCCTGGGAAGCGGCCAGCGGCCAGCGCGAACGCGAGCAGCGCGCCGAGGATGCGCGCCTGCTGTACGTGGGCCTGACCCGCGCCGAGCATGCGCTGTGGATCGCCATCGGTGATCTCGCCGGGCTCGGCAAGACCCGCCTGGCACCGCTGCTGGGCGACCTGCAGGCGCTGCACGCGCACCCCGATGTGCACATCGACGACAGCGAACCGGTGCTGCGGCTGCCGCAGCTGCCGGTGGAACAGGAAGGCGAACTGCCGGCCGTACGCAGCCTGACCCGGCGCGTACCGCACGACTGGTGGGTGTACAGCTTCACCCAGCTGGCACATGCCGATGCCGGCAATGATGTCGAAGCGGCGGCCACCGAACTGCCGGCACCGGCCGCCGACGAACCGGCCGGCGCGGAGCTGCCGTTGGAACCGGCCCTGCCCGAACCCGCAGCTGCCGACGCCGCACCGCTGGACCCGCGTTTCATGGGCAGCCGCTTCGGCAACGTGCTGCACGAGGCGCTGGAAAACGTGGATTTCGCCGCATGGGGTGGTTGGACACCCCCACAGCCGGCACCCGAGGGGCAGGCCGACCTGCTGCGTAAGGCGCTGCACGACGAAGGCTATGCCGACGAGGACCTGGACGATGGCGTGGCGGTGCTGGTGCCGCTGGTCGGCCACACACTCACCGTTGCGCTGCCCGAAGGCGGTGCCCTGCACAGCCTGGGCGAGGGCGAACGCCGCGCAGAAATCGAATTCCACTTCGCCATCGAACCGACCGCCGTGCCGGCGCTGCTGCAGCTGCTGCATGCGCACGGCATTTCCAGCGCGCGCCGTGGCTTCGGCCTGCGCCGCCGGCTGGAAGGGCTGATGACCGGCAAGATCGACCTCACCTATGTACGCGATGGGCGCTGGTACGTGCTCGACTACAAATCCAACCGCCTGCCGGGCTATAGCCCGGACCTGCTGCAGATCGCCATGCGCCACAGCGAATACGACCTGCAGGCACTGATCTACACCGTGGCCCTGCACCGTTGGCTGCGCTTCCGCCTGGGCCGCAGCTACGACTACGCGCGTGACATGGGCGGCATCCGCTACCTGTTCTGCCGTGGCCTGGATGGCAACGGCAATGGCGTGCACGTGGACCACTTCGCGCCAGAGCTGGTGGATGGACTGGATGCGCTGTTCGCCGGCGGCGACGCCGCCCATGCCGACCTGGTCGCGCGTGCCCTTGGAGCCAGCGCATGAGTGCCACCCTGCTGCAGCAGCTGTACCGCGGTGGCCACCTGCGCACCCTCGACCACGCCCTGGCCACCAGCCTGCGGCGGCTGCGCGAGGACACCCCCGATGGCGTGGCGGTTGCCGCCGCGCTGGCATCGCTGGCGGTGTCACAGGGGCACGCCGCGTTCGATCCGTCACAGCCGCAGCGCCTGCTGGAAGGCTTCCAGGCCTGGCCCGCACCCGCGCAGTGGCTGGCCCAGCTGCAGGCATCGCCGTGGGTAGCGCAGCCGGAGGATCCCGAGGCGGCCGCCGATGAGGCACCGCTGGTGCTGGAGAACGGCCTGCTGTACCTGCGCCGTTACCGCGAGTACGAGCGGCAGCTGGCCGCCGGCCTGCAGCGCATCGGCCGACATCCGTTGCCGGCGCCGGACATGGCGGCGCTGGCGCCGTTGTTCGCGCGCCTGTTTCCTGTTGCCGCCACCCAGGAAGACCACCAGGCGCGTGCCGCCGGCGTGACCCTGCGCCACCCGTTGGCGCTGGTCACGGGCGGCCCCGGTACCGGCAAGACCACTACCATCGCGCGCCTGTTGCTGCTGCTGGCCGCGCAGGCCCTGCATGCCGGCGAACCGCTGCCGCAGGTCGCGCTGGCGGCGCCCACCGGGCGTGCCGCCGAGCGCATGGCCGAAAGCCTGCGCCTGGCCGTGCAGCGACTGCAGGAAGACGGCCTGGACCCAGCGCTGTGCGCGGCGCTGCCGAGCACCGGCACCACCCTGCATCGCCTGCTCGGGGTCATTCCCGATTCGCCGCGCTTCCGCCACCACGCCGACAACCCGTTGCCGGTGGACGTGGTGGTGGTGGACGAAGCCTCGATGATCGACCTGCCGCTGATGGCCAAGCTGGTCGATGCCATCGCCAGCGGCACGCGGCTGATCCTGCTGGGTGACCCGGACCAGCTGCCTTCGGTGGAAGCGGGCGATGTGCTCAGCGCCATCCTGCGTGCCAGCGGCGATGGCAGCGGCACCCGTGCCGATGACGCGCAGGCCCTGCACGGACTGCTGGCCGCGCCGACCCTGCAGCCACAGGCCGCACCACGCGCCTTCGCCGGCCGCCGCGTGCAGCTGCAGCGCGGCTACCGGCAGAGCGATGCCCTGCAGCTGGCACCGCTGGCGCAGGCAGTGCGCGAAGGCGACAGCGGCACCGCGCTGGCACTGCTGCGCAGCGGCAGCCTGTCCGGGGTCAGCTTCCATGAGAACGATGCCGACCCGCTGCGTGGCCAGCGCGAGCACCTGCTTTCGCACTGGCGCGCGCAGGGCCCGGCCGGCGCACCCCGCCGCCCCCGGCCCC
>JAFAFD010000425.1 GCA_023423675.1 Pseudomonadota bacterium
TGGATCGAGACGATGCCGCCGGTCAGGTTCTTGTAGTGACAGCGCTCGAAACCGGCCTGCCCCATCATCGCCTTCAGCTCTTCCTGCGGCGGATGCTTGCGGATGCTCTCGGCCAGGTACTGGTAGCTGTCCGAATCATTGGCGAACAGCTTGCCCAGCTTCGGCAGGATCCTGAACGAATGGAAGTCGTAGATCGGCTTGAACCAGTCGGCGGTGACTTCGGAGAACTCCAGCACGCGGGCCTGGCCGCCCACCTTCAGCACGCGGTACATCTCGCGCAGGCCGGCGTCCTTGTCGGTCACGTTGCGCAGGCCGAAGGCGATGGTCACCAGGTCGAAACTGTTGTCCGGGAACGGCAGGGCTTCGGCGTTGCACTGCACGTAGTCCAGGCCCAGCACCAGGCCGCGGTTGGTCAGGCGGTCACGGCCGACCGACAGCATGCCGGCGTTGATGTCGCCCAGCACCACCGACCCTTCGGCGCCCACGCGCTCCTTCAGCAGGGCGGCGATGTCGCCGGTGCCGCCGGCCAGGTCGAGCACGCGGTCACCCGGCTTCACCTGCGCGGTGGCTACGTAATAGCGCTTCCAGGCCCGGTGCACGCCGAGGCTCATCAGGTCGTTCATCAGGTCGTAGCTGCGCGCGACCGAGGTGAACACCTCGCCGACAAGCTTCTGCTTGTCCTTGGCGGCCACGTCGCGGAACCCGAAATGGGTGGTACCGGATTTGTAGGGGGATTCGCTCATGCCGCTGATTATCGCACCGCCGGGGCCGCTGCGGGGTAACCGGGCCTTATCATGGCGGCCCATGACCCACCGGAGCCCCGCATGATCACCACGCCCGACTACCAGGCCCTGCTGCAGACCGCCATCGCCGAAGCCCGACAGGGCCTGGCCGAGGGCGGCGTGCCGATCGGCGCGGCGCTGTATCACAACGATGGCCGCCTGCTCGGCTGCGGCCACAACCGCCGCGTGCAGGAAGGCGACCCGTCCGTGCATGGAGAAACCGATGCCTTCCGCAAGGCCGGCCGCCAGCGCCGTTACCAGGACACCATCATGGTCACCACCCTGGCGCCGTGCTGGTACTGCTCGGGCCTGGTGCGCCAGTTCAACATCGGCACCGTGGTGGTGGGCGAATCGCGCACCTTCCAGGGCGGCATCGACTGGCTGCGCGAGAACGGGGTCAACGTGATCGACCTGGACAGTCAGGAATGCGTGGACCTGCTGGGCGGCTTCATTGCGCAACATCCGGACATCTGGAACGAAGACATCGGCGAATAAGCACCTCGTCCCCGTTCCGCGCATAGCTACATGAACGCTTCAGAGCCGGCACAGCCTTGTGCCGGCGGTGCCTTGTGGCACATCCAACCCAGGCATTCCCCGTGAATGCGCGCGCCGCCCCGCGCAGTGCTGACATGTTCATCACAGGCCGCGGGTAACGTGTGGCCTTACCCGGCACATCGAGAAGTCCGCAGTGCGGACTGCCTGCATCCAGACGCGATGCCTGCCCGTCCCCCGCCGAGCGGCTCCTGCCTTCAACGCCACCTCCCCCATCCATTGCCACCGCGCGGTGGCGACACCGACTGCACGTCGCGCTGACGTAGCTTGCACTGACTGTTACGCGACACTGCGGTTCCGACGCTTCATCCAACCCAACTGAATTGGAATGACATGCACGCTGAAGTCCCCACCATCCCGCCGGTCATCGACGTAGACGCCGAACTGGATCATTGGCGCCGGCAGCACGCTGACGGTGCCCTCCCGCACAACTCGTTCGGCTCATATGTGCCTTGGATCAAGTTCGCGTGTGATTCATTGATCACCCAGCCGCGCGCGAGCAATGCCGAGCGCGACGAAGCATTCCAGACCCAGTACGCCCTGCAGATCATGCCGCGCCTGACCGAATCGCAGGCCCGCGAATTCGTCGACCGCTGCTGGCAGCACGTCTACCAGACCAGCCGCGTTCGCCTGCAGGATGCCCCGCGCCTCCGCGCCTGAGTTGCCCGGCGGCTGCACGGTTCGTGCACGGGTGGCTGCCGATCATCCTCGTCATCTGGGTGGAACGACGACGATGAAAGCAAGAACCCTGTTCAATACGATCGCCAAGAAGGCCGCGTCCGCCACCGGGTCGCCGTGGACCTTCCTGGCGGCGGTGGTGATCGTGGTGGTGTGGGGCATCAGCGGCCCCGTGTTCGGCTTCAACGATACCTGGCAGCTGGTGATCAACACCGGCACCACCATCATCACCTTCCTGATGGTGTTCCTGATCCAGCACACGCAGAACTCGGATACGGCGGCGATGCAGATCAAGCTGGACGAGCTGATCCGCGCCACGGCCGAGGCCAACAACGAGTTGCTGGACCTGGAAGAAATGGACGAGGAGCGGCTGGAGGAAATCCGCGCCGAGTACGAGCGCATGGCCCGCGAGGCCGGCGACGCGCTGGCCCGGGTACGTTCCTGCCGCGCGGCGCCGCGCGATGATGAGGCGGTCTGACACCAGACCGTAGCGCCGGGCCCTGCCCGGGGAGCGCGGCAGCGCGGCCTGTGACCGACGCCATGAACGCCCACGCTCTGGTAGCGCCGGGCCCTGCCCGGCGAGCGCGAAGCGCGGTCTGTGTCCGATCCCATGAACGCCTACGCTC
>JAFAFD010000446.1 GCA_023423675.1 Pseudomonadota bacterium
CGGCTGCTGTTTGGCGAACGATGCAGGCGCGCTGCGCGCACCAGCCGAGCGCAGGCTCGGCTCTACTGACTCATCCGCCGGGCATGGCCCGGCGCTACCGAGGTGCCTTACTTCTCGACGAAGGCGCGTTCGAACACGTAGTGGCCGGGCTGGCCGATACGCGGCGATACCTGGAAGCCACGCGCGTCGAGCACGGTGCGCAGGTCGGCCAGCATCTGCGGGCTGCCGCAGATCATCGCGCGGTCGTTTTCCGGGCTCAGTTCCGGCAGGCCCAGGGTGCGCTGCATCTCGCCGCTTTCCATCAGCTGGGTCAGGCGGCCCTGGTTGGCGAACGGCTCGCGGGTGACGGCCGGGTAGTACAGCAGCTTGTCGCCGATCATCTCGCCGAGGAACTCGTGCTCACGCAGTTCCTTCTCGAAGTAATCACGGTAGGCCAGGTCCTTCTCGTAGCGCACGCCGTGGCAGAGGATCACCTTCTCGAAGCGCTCGTAGGTTTCCGGGTCCTTGATGACCGACAGCCACGGCGCCATGCCGGTGCCGGTACCCAGCAGGTACAGGTTCTTGCCCGGGTGCAGGTCGCTGATCAGCAGGGTGCCGGTGGGCTTCTTGCCGACCAGCACCTTGTCGCCCGGCTTGATGTGCTGCAGGCGCGAGGTCAGCGGACCGTCCTGCACCTTGATGCTGAAGAACTCCAGGTGTTCTTCCCAGTTGGCGCTGGCGATGGAGTATGCGCGCAGCAGCGGCCGCGCCTCGGTCTCCAGGCCGATCATCACGAACTGGCCGTTCTCGAAACGGAAGCCGCTGTCGCGGGTGAGGGTGAAACTGAAGTAGGCATCGGTCCAGTGGCGGACCTCAAGCACCGTTTCGGCGCCGAAAGCGGAAGACATGGGGGCACATTCAGGCAATGGATTCGTCCCCGCCATTCTACCTCAAATGAGAGGGGTTCTCATTATCCGGAACGAGAGGCGTTCTCAGCGCCGGTCAGCGATACCCGGCGGCCTGCAGTTCGAACAGCTCGGCGTAGCGGCCGCCCTGGGCCATCAGCTCCTCATGGGTGCCGCTGGCCTCCAGCCGGCCCTCGGCCAGCACCAGGATGCGGTCGGCCATGCGCACCGAGGAAAAACGGTGCGAGATCAGCACGGCGGTGCGCCGGTCGGCCAGTTCGCGGAAGCGCTGGAACACCTCGAATTCGGCGCGGGCGTCGAGCGCGGCGGTCGGTTCGTCGAGGATCATCACCTGCGCGTCGCGCATCCAGGCGCGGGCGATGGCGATCTTCTGCCACTGCCCGCCGGACAGGTCCACGCCCTGCTTGAAGCGGCGGCCGATCAGCTGCTCGTAGCCGCCGGGCAGGGCATCGATCACCTCTTCGGCCATGCCCCGGCGCGCGGCATCGGCGATACGCGCCTGGTCGGCCATCGCCTCCACCTGGCCGACGCCGATGTTCTCGCCGGCGGTGAGGTTGTAGCGCACGAAGTCCTGGAAGATCACGCCCAGGTTGGCGCGCAGGTCGTCCAGATCGTAGTCGCGCAGGTCGCGGCCATCGAGCAGGATGCGGCCTTCGTCCGGTTCGTACAGGCGCGCCAGCAGCTTCACCAGGGTGGTCTTGCCGGCGCCGTTCTCGCCCACCAGCGCCAGCACCTCACCGGCCTGCAGCTGGAAATCGAGGTGGCGCACCGCCCACTGCTCGGCATCGGGGTAACGGAAGCCGACGTTCTCGAACACGAAGCCCTGCTGGATCGGCCGCGGCACGGCGACCGCGCCCTCGCGCGAATGGATTTCCGGTTCGATCTGGAAGAACGAATACAGGTCGTCCAGGTACAGCGCCTGGCTGGCCACCTGCGAAAAGCCGATCAGCAGGCCTTCCAGCAGCTGGCGCAGGCGCAGGAAACTGCCGGCGAGGAAGGTCAGGTCGCCGATCGAGAAATCGCCGCGCACGGTGCGCCAGGCGATATAGGCGTAGGCGGTGTAGTAACCCAGCGTGCCCAGCGCGGCCAGCACCGTGCCCCAGAACGCGCGCCGCCGCGCCAGCGCCCGGTTGGCCAGGAACAGCGCTGCCGACAGCCGCCGGTAGCGCTCCACCAGGAAGCGGTGCAGGTTGAAGATCTTCACTTCCTTCGCCGTTTCCACGCTGGCGCCCAGCTGGCGCAGGTAGTCCAGCTGGCGCCGCTCGGGCGTCCACAGGAAGTTGAGGCTGTAGCCGGCCGCGTTGAAGTGCGATTCGCCGATGAAGGCCGGCACCAGTGCCAGCGCCAGCAGCAGGATCAGCCACGGCGCATAGACCAGCAGACCGACCGCCAGGCTGGCCACGGTGATCGCGTCCTGCACCTGGCCGAACAGCTGGCTCATCAGGTTCATCCGGCCCATGGTCTGGCGCCGCGCGCGGTCCAGCTTGTCCTGCAGGTCGGGGTCTTCGAAGTCCTCCAGGTCCAGCGTGGCGGCGTGTTCCATCAGGCGCACGCTGGTGGCGTTGGCGAACAGTTCCGACAGCAGCGCATCTGCATAGCTGACCAGCCGGCCGAGCAGGTCGGAGGCGATGGCCAGGCCGAATTCCAGCGCCAGCAGGCCCAGCAGCGGATTCAACAGGCCACTGGACAGCGCCTCGCCCAGCGGTGGGAAGCCGGCCCCGTGCTGGCTCAGGTGCAGCGCGGTATCGATGATGAGCTTGCCCACGTACAGCATCGCCACCGGCAGCAGTGCGCGGATCAGGCGCAGGCCGAGGCTGGTGACGGTCAGCGCAGGGCTGGTCTGCCACACCTGGCGCAGGAACGGCGGCAGGTTGCGCATCGCCTTGAAGCGCTGGCGCAGGCTGGGTTTCTTTTCGGGGGCAGGAGGCATGCCGCCATTGTGCGCGCGTAATGCGTGGAGAGGGGGTCAGATCCCTTTGCAGCGCAAAGGGCTCTGACCCCACCACCGCGCTTCGGGGTCAGAGCCCTTCGCCATGCGAAGGGATCCGACCCCTCATCCAAGCGTGCCTTGGACCCACCCTGCCAACCCACGGAGAGCCAACGGTTGACGTTGCCCTTGCTCCGGCAGTCGCCTCTGCGGGCGCCGGGCGCAGCCCGGCCAGAAAACCCCTTACGGCAGCGGCGGCAGCAGCCCTGCACCCAGCCGGTTCCAGGCATTGATCACCGCGACGCCCATGCTCAGGTCACTGATGCCCTTCTCATCGAAGTGCGGCGCCAGTGCATCGAATGCCGCCTGCGACGGCGCGCCCTCGGTCAGCCGGGTCAGGGCCTCGGCCCAGCCCAGCGCGGCACGTTCGCGTGCATCGAAGAAACGGCTTTCGTGCCACGCCGGCAGCGTGTCCAGCTTGCGCGGCTCGATGCCGCCCTTGCGCAGCGCGGTGCCGTGCATGTCCATGCAGTAGCCGCAGCCATTGAGCTGGGACACGCGCAGGAACAGCAGTTCCATCAGCGTCGGGTCGATCGAACTGTCATGCACCGCCTTGCTGGTGGCCAGCAGGCCCTTGAACGCATCAGCGGCCAGGCGGGTATAGGGGACGCGGGGAGAGGCATGGTCGGACATTTTCAGCTCCACGACGGCCACGGTGGCCGTCTTTCACTACAAGGACGCCGTGCCGTCCGGGTTCGTGACACGCCCGCGCAGTTTTTCCGGATTGAGCACGCTGTACACGTTGGCGATGCGGCCCCCGGCCACCTCGATGGTGGTCACCGAGTGCAGCTGGTCGCCGAGGAAGCGCAGGATCGCCGGCTCGCCATTGACCCAGCCCAGCTGCGCGGTGTGGCCCAGGCCGCGGCGCGCGATGGCCCAGAACAGGCGGCCGATGCGTTCGGCGCCCAGCAGCGGGCGCACCGCCGCGGTGACCACGCCGCCGCCATCGGACACCAGCCGTGCGTTGGCATGCAGCAGCGCCTGGATGGCCTCGCTGTCGCCACGCTGGGTGGCGTCCATGAAGCGCGCCAGCAGCTGCCGGTGCTGGCCGGTATCGGCGTTGAAGCGCGGCCGGCCCGCCTGCAGGCGCTGCTTCGCCCGGTGCACCAGCTGGCGGCAGTTGGCCTCGGTCAGGCCGAGCAGCGCGGCGATCTGCCGGTAGTCGTGGTCGAAGGCCTCCTTCAGCAGGAAGGCGGCGCGTTCCTCCGGGCCCAGCTGCTCCAGCAGGGTCAGGAAGGCCACCGAGACCTCGTCGGCGCGGGCATGGGCCACCGCCGGGTCGCTGGCCGGTTCTGCGGCCAGGCTGATCTCCAGCGGTTCAGCCAGCCACGGGCCGACGTAGTGGACCCGCTCGCGCCGGGCCGCGCGCAGCCGGTCCAGCCCCAGCCGGGTGGTGGTGGTGACCAGCCAGGCTTCGGGGTCGCGCACGGCGGCCGGATCGGCGCCGGACCAGCGCAGCCAGGCATCCTGGACCACGTCCTCGGCATCGCTGCGGCTGCCCAGCAGGCGGTAGGCCAGCGCCATCAGGCGCGGGCGGTGGGTCTGGAAGGCGGATTCAGTGTTCATGTCGACCAGGACGCCGGGGAGGGAGCAAGCGTGACATGGAGGGTGGGGTCAGAGCCCCCTGCAGGGGATCCGACCCCATGATTGTGATCCTGCGGGCGGGGGAGGGGGTAAAATGGGGGATTACCCCCCCCGCCAGCCTCGAGCAAGCGAGCAAGCCGTGACATCGATCAAGCAGGAAGACCTCATCCAGTCCATCGCCGACGCGCTGCAGTACATCTCGTACTACCACCCGGTCGACTACATCAAGAACCTCGCCGCCGCCTACGAGCGCGAGGAGTCGCCGGCCGCGAAGGAAGCGATGGCCCAGATCCTGATCAATTCGCGGATGTGCGCCGAAGGCCACCGTCCGATCTGCCAGGACACCGGCATCGTCACCGTGTTCCTGGAAATCGGCATGGACGTGCGCTGGGACGACGCGACCATGGGCGTGGAAGACATGGCCAACGAAGGCGTGCGCCGCGCCTACCTGCACCCGGACAACAAGCTGCGCGCCTCGGTGCTGGCCGATCCGGCTGGCAAGCGCACCAACACCAAGGACAACACCCCGGGCGTGGTCAACGTCAAGGTGGTGCCGGGCAACACCGTCGACGTCATCGTCGCCGCCAAGGGTGGTGGTTCGGAAGCCAAGACCAAGTTCGCCATGCTCAACCCGTCCGACTCGATCGTCGACTGGGTGCTGAAGACCGTGCCGACCATGGGCGCCGGCTGGTGCCCGCCGGGCATGCTCGGCATCGGCATCGGTGGTACCGCTGAAAAGGCGATGCTGCTGGCCAAGGAAGCGCTGATGGAACCGATCGACATCACCGATCTGCAGGCCCGTGGTGCATCCAATCGCATCGAAGAGCTGCGCCTGGAGCTGTACGAGAAGGTCAACGCGCTGGGCATCGGCGCGCAGGGCCTGGGTGGCCTGACCACCGTGCTCGACATCAAGATCAACGATTACCCGACCCACGCGGCCAACCTGCGGGTGGCGATGATCCCGAACTGCGCGGCGACCCGCCATGCGCACTTCACCCTGGATGGCAGCGGCCCGGTGATGCTGGACCCGCCGTCGCTGGAAGACTGGCCGAAGCTGACCTACGACGCGTCCAAGGGCACCCGCGTGGACCTGGACACGATCACGCCGGAAGACGTGGCCAACTGGAAGCCGGGCCAGACCCTGCTGCTCAACGGCAAGCTGCTGACCGGCCGCGACGCCGCGCACAAGCGCATGGTCGACATGCTCAACAAGGGCGAGGAACTGCCGGTCGACCTGAAGGGTCGCTTCATCTACTACGTCGGTCCGGTTGATCCGGTGCGCGACGAAGTGGTGGGCCCGGCCGGCCCGACCACCGCCACCCGCATGGACAAGTTCACCGAGCAGGTGCTGGCACAGACCGGCCTGCTGGGCATGGTCGGCAAGGCCGAGCGCGGCCCGGCCGCCATCGAGGCCATCAAGAAGCACAAGTCGGCCTACCTGATGGCCGTCGGTGGTTCGGCCTACCTGGTGTCCAAGGCGATCAAGGCGGCGAAGGGGGGCGCGTTCGAGGATCTGGGCATGGAGGCGATCCACGAGTTCACGGTGGAAGACATGCCGGTGACCGTGGCGGTCGATTCCACCGGCGAATCGGTGCACAAGACCGGTCCGCGCGAATGGCAGGCCCGCATCGGCAAGATTCCGGTGGTGGTGGAGTAAGCCCCACCGGTTGCAGGAAAGCGGCGCCGCAGGGCGCCGTTTTTCGTTTGACGCCGCACGAAGGTTGGCACTGCTACGCTTCGCTGGGTTTTCCGATGTATTGAACAGGGAGTGTCCAATGTCATTGTTTCGATGCCTTGCGCTGTTGTGTGTTGTTTCCCTCGCCGCCTGCAGCAGCAGCGGCGATCTGTACGACGGCGCACCCGGCAACAACGCCAGCGCGCAATGTGTGATGGCGTGCCAGCAGTACCGCAATGCCTGCCTGGCCCGCTCCGATTCGGACCGTCGCTCGACCTGCGATGCGCAGGCGGCGAGCAAGTGCGACCGGATCAAGGATGACGAGATGCGCCGCTCCTGCATGTCGCAGGCGCAGGCCTGCATGGACCAGTCGCCGTTGATCAGCTGCAGCCAGGACGCCGACAGCTGCATGGCCTCCTGCGGCGGTGGCTGAGCCGTTGGGCGCATAATCGGCGCTTCCCGCAACCGGAGTCGTCGCATGCGCACTACGCTGTATGGGTCTGTCAGCACCGCCTCGCTGGTGGTGCACTGGCTGCTGATCGAACTGGGCATCGAGCACGAACTGGTGCTGCTGGATTTCGACCGGCGCGAGCACAAGTCGGCGCAGTACCTGGCGCTGAATCCGGCGGGCGTGGTGCCGACGCTGATGATCGATGGCCAGGTGCTGACCGAAGCGGCCGCCATCGCGCTGTACCTGGCCGATCGCCACCCCGAGGCCGGTCTGCTGCCGGCAGTGGGTACGTCCGCACGCGGCGAGGCGTATCGCTGGATGTTCTGGTGCGCCAACACCCTGCAGCCCGCCTACCGCGCGTGGTTCTACCCGCATGAAGCGGCCGGCGAAGCGAATGTCGCCGCCACCCAGGCGATGGCCCGGCAACGCCTGGAGGCCGCCTGGCAGCAGATGGCCGCACACCTGCAGACGCAGGGGCCGTATGTGCTGGGCGAGGCGCCCAGCGTGGTCGATTTCATGCTGGTGATGCTGATGCGCTGGTCGCGCAACATGCCCACGCCCACCGACACCCTGCCAGTGCTGAAGATCTACGCGCAGCGGATGAAGGCACGCCCGTCGTTCGCCGAGACCTACCGCCGCGAAGGCATTACCGACTGGCTGTGATTGCCCGCGTCATGGCGGGGTAGAGGCGACCGTTGGGCGACTCCGCCCTGCGTGCGATAGTCGTCCAACGGTCGACTCTACCTACAGCAGGTCGAGGACCCGTTCCGGCGGGCGGCACAGGCGCGTGCCCTTGGGGGTGCGCACGATGGGGCGGTTGATCAGCCGCGGGTGTTCGGCCATCGCAGCCAGCAGGGTGGCGTCATCGGCACCGGCCAGGCCGAGTTCGGCGAACTGCGGCTCCTTGCTGCGCACCAGGTCGGTGGCGGCAAGGCCGGATTCGGCCAGCACCTGGCGCAGGGTGGCCACGTCAGGGGGGCTGCCCAGGTAGTCGACCACCACCGGCTCGATCCCGGCTTCGCGGATCAGCGCCAGCGCGCCGCGCGAATTGCTGCAGGCCGGGTTGTGCCAGATCGTCACCGTCATCAGAACCACTCCAGCAGCGATACGCCCACGCCCACGTAGGTGGCCTTGTGGTTGTAGTCGATCATGCTTTCGCCGTAGCCATCGAACACCTGGATGTGGCCACGCAGCAGGTTGCTGATCGGGAAGCCGTAATCGAGCTGCAGCGCGCCGTGCGAGCGGTCGCCGGTGCGCAGCGAATGGCGTGCCATCAGTGCCACTTCATGGCCGTTGCGGTTCCAGATCAGGGTCGCGTCGCCGCGGCCCATGTAGTCCTCGATGTCCGGATTGTTGTCATCGCTGCGACTTTCCGGGATGCGGTACCAGGGGCGCAGCACCAGCGCCCAGTTCTCGCGGTCCAGGCCGATGTTGAGCATCACCCGGTTCCAGCTGCGCGACAGCGGGTCAGGGCGGCCATTGGACTGGTGGTTGAGGCTGATCCCGGTCATGCGCCCACGCCAGCCACCGATCGAGTAGCCGTTGCGGAACACCATCATCACTTCCGGCTCGTAATTGGTCTCGCGGAACGGGCGCGAGTTCTCGGCGTTGTAGGCCTGCCAGCGCGAGCTCTGGGTGTAACCGGCCCAGATGTCACCATTGTCGCCGAACAGGTTCTCGGCGATCTTGGTCTTGAAGCTGATCTGGAACTTCAGCTCGGTGCTGTCCAGCACCTGCGGCGTGGTCACGCTGTTGGCCGGGTTCGGCGACTGCGGCATCTGGTTCTTGTCACTGGTCCAGAAGGCAGGCAACAGGTAGACCGGCTTGTAGGCGCGCAGCTGGAACGGGCCCAGCTTGGAGTCCTCGGCCAGCTCCCAGCGGCTGTCCAGCAGCGAGCCGCGGCCGGCATTGGCCAAGGCGCTGTCGTCTGGTGCCGGGCGGAAGATGTCGCCCACGCGGGTACGCAGCTTTTCTTCGCCCTGGCTGAGGCGCGACGCCTGGCGCTGTTCACGCAGGCTCTGCGCGGCCTGCTGGGCGGCGGCATCTGCCTCGGCGGTGGCCTGCGCGTTGCGGCCAAACAGACCGTCATAGCAGGCCAGGCGAGCAGCGTCAGTGTCCACAGCGGCGCAACCAGCCGGCGTAGCGGTGGGAATGGGCGCGATTTCCTGCGCGGCCAGCGGGGCACTGGCCAATGCCAGCGCCAAAGGCGCAAAGCGGGGAAGCAGCGTGGGGAGGGTCATTGCAGCAGGCCCTTCAAAGGATGAATACGGGAGGATGTACAGTGTGGCGGCTGCCCGCGGCTACGGCCAGTCCTGCGATTTATGCCCGGCGCGGGCGTGCGCATGGCGTGAAGGCGGCCGCCTCACAGGAACCAGGCGAAGGCGAACAGGCCCAGCATGGCGATCACCACGGCCAGCTTCAGCGCAAGCCCGAGCAGGATGCCCAGCCACGTGGCGAGGCCGACCTTGGTCGAACGGCCCAGCTCGCGGGTGTGCCAGTACTCGCCCAGCAGGGCACCCAGCAGCGGGCCGGCGAACAGCCCGATGGGCATGAAGAACAGGCCGACGATGCTGCCGATGAAGGTGCCCCAGAGGGCCTTGCGACTGGCCCCGACCCGCTGCGCGCCTACCACCGTGGACAGCACGTCGGCCACCAGGGACAGCGCGGTGAGGACCCCGAGAGCCACCAGCGTGGGCCAGCCGACATGGTCAAAGCCGTCAGCCCATGCCGCGAGCAGCAGGCCGACGAAGACCAGCGGCACCCCAGGCAGGGCCGGCAGGATCACCCCGGCGATGCCGACCAGGACGAAAATGACCGCTAGCAGATACAAGATGAATGAGAGGTCCATGCTGTCCCGTATGGTTGTCTTTTTGGGGTTGACACTTTGAGATTTTGGCAGTTGCTTTTTCGTTTTGCTCGGGTTAAGTTGCAGTCGCTGAGCTTGGCAAGGTCACCGTGGATCGTGGCCTGATGAAGCAAGATCTAACCGATCCGCTGCATCGTTGCACCTCGCTTCCCCCTTGCTTGTCAGCCGCCCAACAGGCGTTTCCAACAACAAGAGAGTCACCAGGGAGTGAGTGAGATGGCTGATCGCGAGACCGGTACCGTAAAGTGGTTCAACGATGCAAAGGGCTTCGGCTTCATCAGCCGTGAAAACGGCGAAGACGTGTTCGTGCATTTCCGTGCCATCCAGACCCAGGGCTTCAAGAGCCTGAAGGAAGGCCAGAAGGTTACCTTCACCGTCGTGCAGGGCCAGAAGGGCCTGCAGGCCGATGCCGTAGAGCCGGTCTGACGACCCGCCTGCAATGCATCGCACGAAAAAGGCCCGCGCAAGCGGGCCTTTTTCGTTGCCACCGTCGGCTGCTGCTGGATCAGCGCAGGACGACGCGGCCGTTGACGACGCGGACGTAGGTGTTTTCGCGGATACCGGCCAGGTCGCGCTGGTTGACCACGATGGTGCGGCCATCGTCCATGCGCACGGTGATGTCGTAGGTATCGCTGGTCACGTTCTTCTGGATCTGGTTGCCGGCGAGGGCACCACCCACCGCGCCTGCGGCGGCGGCGACGTTCTTGTTGCCGCGGCTGCCGCCGGTGTGGTCGGAGATCTCATGGCCGGCCACGGCACCGACGATGCCGCCAAGGATGGCGCCGGTCGCGCTGGGCGCGGTACGGCCAGAAGCCACGGTGTTGATGCGGGTCACGATGCCGCAGTCGGCGCAACGATTCTGGTTGTAGCCGTTGTTGTTGCCGTAGCCACCATTGTTGTAGCCACCGTTGTTGTAACCACCGCCGCCGTAACCGGGTGAGGTGGCGCAGCCGGCCAGGGCGAGCGTAGCAATGACACTGGCGGCGATGAGCTGGATCTTCATGGGGCGTCTCCTGGCCGTGAAGGCGGGTGGAAGGGTGGTACTGCGTCATGCAGCAGGGTGATCGAATCGTCCACTTTCCAACGTGAACAAGGTGCAAATCACGCCAGCCTTCCCCGGCTGGAAGATGAATCAGCGGAAGTCCTGGTGGCAGGCCCGGCAGTCGTCCTGCACGGTCTGCACCACCTTGGCCAGCGCGGCACAGTCACTGGGCGGGGCGGCCAGCGCCGCATTGAGGTCCGCCCGGTACTGGCTGGCATGCTGCTGGAAGCGCGCATCGTCCTTCAGCTTGGGAAACGCCAGGTCCAGGTCGTTGGACAGCAGCCGCAGCGACTGCAGGCGCGGCTGGCTGTCGGCCAGGCTGCAGCGGTTCTGCTGCTGGGCCTGCTGCAGCAGCTCCGCCTGCCGCTGCATCACGTGCATCAGGCTGTGCGGGAAGGGATCGCGACCGGCCTGCAGGGCGCGGCCGACCATGACCGTGGCGACCAGGCCGATCAGCAGGCCGAGCACGAGCACGAACAGATAGCGCTGGGCGCTGGAAGGACGACGGGACGGGCTGGCGTTCATGCGGGCTCCTCCATGGGTGATGCGCGGGCGTGCAACGGTGGGTTCGATGGCGGCCCGCTATGGCCGCCGCTGCCTGCACGTTAAAATAGCCGCATGAACGAACAGGTCAAACAACGCTTCGCCGGCATCGAACGGCTGTATGGCGTAGGTGCGCTCGAGCGCCTGCAGGGCAGCCGCGTGGCGGTGGTGGGCATGGGCGGCGTCGGCTCGTGGGTGGTGGAGGCGCTGGCCCGTTCGGCGGTTGGCCACCTGACCCTGATCGACGCCGATGACATCTGCGTGTCCAACACCAACCGGCAGCTGCCGGCGATGGAGGGCAACTACGGCCGCAACAAGTCCGAGGCGATGGCCGAGCGCTGCCGCGCGATCAACCCGCAGATCGACGTCGATGCCGTGCAGGCGTTCCTGACCACCGGCAACATGGCCGAACTGCTGGACCGTGGCTTCGACCTGGTCATCGATGCCTGCGACAGCTTCCGGGTGAAGGTGGAGACCATCGCCTGGTGCCGCCGCCGCAAGCTGCCGCTGCTGACCGTGGGCGCTGCCGGCGGCCGTACCGACCCGACCCTGGTGCGCATCCGCGATGTCTCGCGCACCGAGCACGACGCGATGCTGGCGCTGATCCGCAAGAAGCTGCGCAGCGAGTTCAACTTCCCGAAGAACGCCAAGCGCTATTTCGGCGTACCGGCGGTGTATTCGCTGGAAAACGTGAAGTACCCGCAGGCCGATGGCAGCGTCTGCGGCCTGCGCCCGAACCTGGGCGCCGATGCCGCGTTGAAGCTGGACTGCGGCGCCGGGCTGGGCGCGGCCACGCACATCACCGGTGCGTTTGCATTCGCTGCGGTCGGCAAGGCGCTGGAAATGCTGCTGGAGCCGAAGAAGGTCAAGGCCGAAGCCGCGGTGGTTTGACGGGTAGCGCGGGGCCATGCCCGGCGAAGCGGCGATCAGGCGGCCGGCAGCGCGAACAGCCGCCGCGAGTTCTCGCTTGTCACCCGTGCCACGGTCTCCACGTCGGTACCGCGCAGCGCGGCCACGTGGCGGGCGATCACCGACAGTCGTGCCGGCTCGTTGCGCTGGCCGCGGATGCCCGCGTCGGGCTGGTCCGGGGAGTCGGTTTCCAGCAGCAGCTGCTCCAGCGGCATCTCGCGCACCAGGCGCTGCAGGCGCTGCGCTCGTTCGTAGGTCAGCGGTCCGCCGAGGCCGAGCAGGAAGCCCAGCTTGTCCAGCTGCGCGGCCTGTTCCGGGCTGCCGGGAAAACTATGGACCACGCCGCGCAGGCCGCCGATGCGGCGGATCGCGGTGATCACCGCGTCCACCGCGCGGCGCGCATGCACGATCACCGGCAGGTCGAAGTCGCGCGCCAGCTTCAGCTGGCCAATGAAATAGTCCTGCTGTGTTTCGGCGTCCAGCCCTTCGACGAAGAAATCCAGGCCGCACTCGCCGATCGCGCAGGGACGCTCGCGCTCGACCCACTCGCGCAGCTGGCCCAGGTGTTCGGGACGATGGTCGGCCAGGAACATCGGGTGCAGGCCATAGGCCGGGTACAGCCCCGGTGCCTGCTGGCAGACCTCGCGCAGCTTCGGCCAGCTGGCGGCGGTCACCGCCGGCACCACCTGGGCCTGCACGCCGGCCGCACGGGCACGCTCGATCACCGCCGTGCGGTCGGCGTCGAACTCGCTGGCATCCAGGTGGCAATGGCTGTCGATCAGCATGTTCAGCGCTGTTCCAGGGGGGGCGGCGTCGCCGCGCTGCGGTTCTTCCAGTTGGCCAGCAGCAGGGTGCCCAGGCCCAGCACCAGTTCGTCCACGAACGGGATCGGGTCGGGGATGAACAGCGTCAGCGCGAACAGGCCGGCGGTCAGCTTGAACAGGGTGGGGTAGCGCAGCCGGCGTGCCCATTGCAGGACCGGCAGCAGCATCGGGTTGGCCATGGCGGGACTCCTCGTGGGCGTGCTGCAAACGCTACCACGGGCCCTGCATTTCCCGATGCTGAATGGGTTACGGCCGTGAGTGCAAATTGTGGAGATTCCGTTCAGGCAGGCCATGCTGCAATCTGCATCAAGAACGTTGCGGACGGTCCGCAGGGAGCAGGTCATGAAAAGCACAACTACAACTGTCCTGGTCGCAGCGGGCGCGCTGCTGGTGGGTGGCATCGCAACCGCCGCCTTCATGAAGAGTGGTGACAAGGCCCCGGAGTCGCTGGGCGCCGCCAATCCTTCCGAGTCGCGCCTGGTCGATGGCAGCGCTGCCGATGATGGCGCGCGCGGCGACGCGGTCGATGCCACTGCACCGCGCGGCCTGGAATACGCCGATGTGCTGAAGGTCGACCCGCTGACCGAGAAGCAGAAGGCCTACGCGACGGTCATCGGCACCGAGCCGGTGCGCGAGACCTCCACCACCCAGACCCCGCATGAAGTCTGCGAGGACGTCGTGGTGCAGGAGCGCCTGCCCGAGCGTGATGGCAACGTCGGTGGCACCGTGGTCGGCGCCGTGGTCGGTGGCCTGCTCGGCAACCAGGTGGGCGGCGGCAATGGCAAGAAGGCTGCCACTGCAGCCGGTGCCGTGGCCGGTGGCTTCATCGGCAACCAGGTGGACAAGCGCCACGTGGGTGGCCGCGTGGTCAACCGCACCGAGCGCCAGTGCCACACTGAAACGGCGACCTCCGAGTCGAGCCGCGTGACCGGTTACAACGTGACCTACCGCAACGAGGACGGCACCACCGGTACCATGCGCATGGCCAGCAAGCCCGGCACGCGCATCGCCATGGGCACCAACGATGTGGTCAAGGGCTACAACGTGACCTACCGCTATGACGGCGCCGAGAAGACCGTGCGCATGGACAACAAGCCGGCCAGCGACCGCCTGCCGGTGGTGGATGGCCAGCTGGTGACCCAGACCGCCGCGGCCGGCGACGCAGCGGCCAACCGCCAGTAACGCGGTAACGGAATGCTGTATCGGACGGGCCGGCCTTTGCCGGCCCGTTTCGTTTGCGTGCTGGATCCGATGGCGGGATCGGCGATGATGAGCGGCCACGGTACCCGGCGGGAGCCTGCATGAGCATCTTCGACCTGCGCATCGAAACCGAGCGCCTGATCCTGCGCCCGCCGCAGGCCCAGGACCTGGAGCCCTATCTGGCGTTCTGCGCCGATGAAGAAGTGATGCGCAGCCTGGGCGGGGTGCAGCTGCCTTCGGTGGCCTGGCGCAGCTTCTGCAGCCTCGCCGGCGCCTGGCAGCTGTTTGGCTATTCGATGTTCAGCGTCATCGAGAAAGCCACCGGCGAATGGGTCGGCCGCATGGGCCCGTGGCAGCCGCTCGGCTGGCCCGGCCCCGAGGTCGGCTGGAGCATCTGCCGCGCGCGCTGGGGCCGTGGCTACGCCCCCGAAGCGGCGGTGGCCGCCATCGACTGGGCGTTCGACACGCTGGGCTGGGACGAGGTGATCCACACCATCGCCGATGACAACGAAAAGTCCAGGGCGGTGGCGCGCAAGCTGGGCAGCAGCCTGCTGCGCATGGGCCAGTTGCCGCCCCCCTACGAGGGGCCGCCGCTGCAGATCTGGGGGCAGTCGCGCGCGCAATGGCAGCAACGCCGGCGGTGATGCTGCACCCGCGCTTGGCATCGGCCGATGTGCTTGCCAGACTGCGTGCAGCCGGCCGTCGGCCGGGATGTCCTGGAGCAGGCAATGGTGGAAGAGCGCGTTCCGTTGACGGTGCATGGCATGTCGGTGTCGGGCAACTGCCACAAGGTGCGGATGCTGCTGGAGCAGCTCGGCAGCCGCTACCGCTGGGTGGAAGTGGACAGTGCGCATGGGCAGACCCATTCGCCTGAGTTCCTGGCCCTCAACCCGAATGCGAAGGTGCCGCTGATCGTGCGCGACGATGGCCGCGTGCTGACCGAATCCAACGCGATCCTGTTCTGGCTGGCCGAAGGCACGCCGTACCTGCCCGCCGATGGCTGGGAACGCGCGCAGGCACTGAGCTGGATGTTCTTCGAGCAGTACAGCCACGAACCCTGCGTGGCCGTGGCGCGCTTCATCCGTGGCTGGACCGATGCCGATTCGCCGCGCCGGGCCGAGCTGCCGCGCCTGCATGAGCGCGCCGCGACCGCGCTGGCGGTGATGGAGCAGCACCTGCGGCAGGCGCAGTGGTTCACCGGCAGCGGGTACGGCATCGCCGACATCGCGCTGTTTGCCTACACCGATGTTGCCGCCGATGGTGGCATCGACCTGCAGCCGTTCGTGGAAGTGCGTGCGTGGCTGCAGCGGGTGCGCGAGCAGCCACGGTTCGTGGCGATGCCGGCGGTTACGCCCGAGGTACGCGCACGGTTGGACGCACGCGGGTAATGCGGCGCGCGGCACGGTAGCGCCGGGCCACGCCCGGCGGAATGCAACAACGACACGGAGGGTGTTCGATGTTTGCTGTGGTTCCCGATCCGATCCCCGCACGCATGCGCGTGCTCAACCGCGCCGAAGTGTGCGACGTCAATTTCCTCGAGGCGGTGCGCGCCTGGCGTGGGCTGCCGCGCCCGAAGCCGGCGCCGGATGCGCCGATCCTGCCGGGCAGCACGCTGACCGCAGCGGCGTTCGCCGAGCTGTTCGATTCGCAGCTGGCCAGCCGCCAGCTGGACCTGATGGCGCGCGTGCTGCGCGTGCAGAACAAGGTCTTCTACACCATCGGGTCGTCCGGCCACGAAGGCAACGCGCTGCTGGCGCGGGCCTGCCGGCATACTGATCCGGCGTTCCTGCATTACCGCTCCGGCGCGTTCATGGCCGAGCGCGCGCGGCAGGTGCCGGGCCTGGACCCGTTGCGTGACGCGGCGCTGTCCCTCGCCGCCAGCGCCGACGACCCGGCCAGCGGTGGCCGCCACAAGGTGTGGGGCAGCCGCCCGCTGTGGGTGCTGCCGCAGACCTCGACCATCGCCTCGCACCTGCCCAAGGCGCTGGGTACCGCGCTGGCCATCGAAAGCGGCAAGCGCCTGGGCCAGCCGCTGCCGATCCCTGCCGACAGCATCGTGCTGTGCTCCTTCGGCGATGCCTCCGCCAACCACGCTACCGCGCAGACCGCCTTCAATACCGCGATGTGGTCGGCCTACCAGAAGCTGCCCGCGCCGATCCTGTTCGTCTGCGAGGACAACGGCCTGGGTATTTCGGTGAAGACGCCGGAAGGCTGGATCGCCGAGCGCTTCAGCCGCCAGCCGGGGCTGGACTACTACTACGCCGATGGACTGGACCTGGCGGCGGGGCATGCGCAGGTGCAGGCCGCGGTGGAGCATTGCCGGCGCACCCGTCGGCCCACCTTCCTGCACCTGCGTACTACGCGGCTGATGGGCCACGCCGGCACCGATTTCGAAGTGGAATGGCGCGCGCTGGCCGACCTGTGCGCGGCCGAAGCCCAGGATCCCTTGCTGCGGTCGGCGCAGATCGCGCTGGAATCGGGCTGGATGGATGCTGCCGGCATCGAGGCTGCCTACGAGACCCTGCGCGTGCGCTGCCTGTGGGGGGCGGCCGACGCCGAAGCGCGGCCCAAGCTGCAGTCGCTGGATGAAGTGGTCGCGCCGCTGGCGCCGTACACGCCGGCGGCGGTGATGGCCGAGGCGCAGCGCCCGGTACCGGCCGAAGCGCGCGAGGCCCTGTACGGCGGAGCCGACGCGCTGCCCGAGCGGCAGCCGCCGCGGCACCTGGCCGTGCAGATCAACCACGGCCTGCAGGAACTGCTGTGCAAGTATCCGCAGGCGCTGCTGTTCGGCGAGGACGTGGCGCAGAAGGGCGGCGTCTACACCGTCACCAAGGACCTGCTGCGCCGCTTCGGGCCGCGCCGGGTGTTCAACACCCTGCTGGACGAGACGATGATCCTGGGCATGGCCCAGGGCCTGGCCAACATGGGCCTGCTGCCGATCCCGGAGATCCAGTACCTGGCCTACCTGCACAACGCGATCGACCAGCTGCGTGGCGAGGCCTGTTCGCTGCAGTTCTTCTCCAACGACCAGTTCCGCAACCCGATGCTGGTGCGGGTGGCCGGCCTGGGTTACCAGAAGGGCTTCGGGGGTCACTTCCACAACGACAACTCGATCACCGCGCTGCGCGACATCCCCGGCCTGGTGGTGGGCTGCCCGTCGCGCGGCGACGATGCGGTGATGATGCTGCGCACGCTCTCGGCGCTGGCCCGGGTGGACGGCCGGGTGGCGGTGTTCCTGGAACCGATCGCGCTGTACATGAGCAAGGACCTGCACGCGCCCGGCGATGGACAGTGGCTGTTCGACTACCCGGCGGCGGGGCAGGCGCTGGTGCTGGGCGAGGGCCGGGTCTATGCGCCCGACGCCGATGATCTGGTGGTGTTCACCTACGGCAACGGCGTGCCGATGGCGCTGCGCGCGGTGCCGGCCATCCAGGCGCAGACCGGCTGGCAGGTGCGGGTGGTGGACCTGCGCTGGCTGGTGCCGCTGGATGCCGGTTTCATCGCCGCCCAGGCCGCCACGGCGCGGCGGGTGCTGGTGCTGGACGAGGGCCGGCACAGCGGCGGGGTGGGCGAGGGCGTGGTCACCGCCCTGGTCGAGGCCGGCCATGGCCACCTGCCGCTGCGGCGGGTCTGCGGCGCCGATACCTACACGCCGCTGGCGGGGGCAGCAATGTTCGGGCTTCCAAGCGACAATGCGGTGATTGGCGCCGCCCTCGACCTGGCGCAGGAACCCTGATGCATGTGTGGATTGGCGGGAATGTTGTTGCCGGCGCCGCAGTCGCCGGACGAGGTGCTGCAGGCGCAGGCGCTGGCCATGGGGCAGGCGCTGCACCACCGCGGGCCGGATGACGGCGGCACCTGGGTCGACGCCAGCGCCGGCATCGCCCTGGCGCACCGCCGCCTGAGCATCCTCGACCTGTCACCGCTGGGCCACCAGCCGATGGCCTCGGCCGACGGCCGTTACGTGATGGCCTACAACGGCGAGGTCTACAACTTCGCGGAACTGCGCGCCGAGCTGGAGCCGCTGGGCCACGCCTTCCGCGGCCATTCCGATACCGAGGTGCTGCTGGCCGCGATCCTGCAGTGGGGCGTCGAGGACACCCTGCAGCGCGCCAACGGCATGTTCGCCATCGCCCTGTGGGACCGCCACGAGCAGTGCCTGTACCTGGCCCGCGACCGGGTGGGCAAGAAGCCGCTGTACTACGGCTGGGCCGGCGACACCCTGGTGTTCGGTTCGGAGCTGAAGGCGCTGTGGCAGCACCCGGACTTCGACAACGACATCGACCGCGATGCGCTGACCCTGCTGCTGCGCCTGGATTACATCCCGGCCCCGCACAGCATCCACCAGCGCTGCTACAAGCTGATGCCGGGCCGCGTGCTGCGCCTGGATGCGGCGATGGTGGCCGCCGGTGCCGCCGCGCACCGCCCCGAGCAGGCACAGCGCCCGTACTGGGATGCGCGTGCGCGCATGCAGGCGGCGCTGGCCGCACCGTTCCAGGGCCGCATCGAGGAGGCCGAGGAACAGCTGGACGGCCTGCTGCGCGATGCCGTGGCGCTGCGCATGGTGGCCGACGTGCCGGTGGGCGTGTTCCTGTCCGGTGGCACCGATTCGTCGCTGGTGGCCGCGCTGATGCAGGCGCAGAGCACGCAGCCGGTGCACAGTTTCAGCATCGGCTTCAGCGGCTCGCACCATGACGAGGCGCCGCTGGCGAAAGAGCTGGCCGGCCACCTGGGTTGTGACCACACCGAGCTGTACGTGAGTGGCGCCGATGCGCTGGCGGTGGTGCCGCAGCTGCCGGCGATGTTCGATGAGCCCTTCGCCGATGCCTCGCAGGTGCCGACCGCCTTGGTCGCGCGGCTGGCGCGGCAGGGCGTGACCGTGGCCCTGTCCGGTGATGGTGGCGACGAACTGTTCTTCGGCTACACCCGCTATGTGCGCGCGCTGCGCAACTGGCAGATGCTGGGCCGCGTGCCGGCGCCGCTGCGGCGCTGGATGGGCGCGCGTGCGCACCAGCAGGGCGAGGCCTCGCGTACCGGTGGGCTGGCCGCGCTGCTGGCCGAAACCGGCGCGCGCGGTATCGGCGATGTGTACCGCAACCGCATTTCGCGCTGGCGCGATCCGGCAGCGGCGGTGATCGGCGCACGCGAGGCCGGCAGCTTCTACGACCTGGCCGACCCGCTGCACGGTGCCGGCACCCCGGCCGACGCGATGATGCTGGCCGATTTTGTCAGCTACCTGCCCGACGACCTGCTGTGCAAGGTCGACCGCACCTCGATGGCGGTCAGCCTGGAGGCGCGGGCACCGCTGCTGGACTGGCGCGTGGCTGAATTCGCCTGGTCGCTGCCGCTGGCATTCAAGCGCAGCGAGGACACCAGCAAGGTGCTGCTCAAGCGCGTGCTTGGCCGTTATGTGCCGCAGTCGATGGTGCACCGGCCCAAGCGTGGCTTCGGTGCACCGGTGAGTGAATGGCTGAAGGGCGACCTGCGGCCGTGGGCCGATGACCTGTTGCAGCCGGCCCGGCTGGAACGCGAAGGCGTGCTGTCGGCCGCCGCCGTGCAGCCGCTGTGGCAGCAGTTCCTGGGCGGCCAGCGCAAGTGGCACACCCACCTGTGGAACGTGCTGATGTTCCAGGCCTGGCAGGACCATTGGCGGCAGGTGCGGGCGGGCGTGGCACGCGGCTGATCTTCACCGGGGCTCACCGGGCCGGCCGCTAGGCTGGCCCTTTCCCCCGCCAGGAGTGTGTCGCCATGCCTGTTCCCACCATCGC
>JAFAFD010000026.1 GCA_023423675.1 Pseudomonadota bacterium
GCTCACTGATCGGCAGCAGCTCGATGTGGGTGAAGCCCAGCCCGGTGACGTGGGGGATCAGCCGATCCGCCAGTGCATCCCAATCCAGCACGCTGCCATCCTCGGCGCGCTGCCAGGATCCCGCGTGCACTTCATAGATGGACAACGGGGCGCTGACGCCCTGCTGGCGGCGCCGCTCCAGCCATTCCTGGTCGTTCCACTGCAGCTTGGCAGCAGACACCACGCGTGAGGCGGTGGCAGGCGAGCGCTCGGCCCAGCGCGCCATCGGGTCGAGTTTGTCGGGCAGGCTTTGGCCGTCTGCGCCGATCAGACGGAACTTGTAGCACGCGCCCGGCTGGACCCCGGGAACGAACAGCTCCCATACGCCGGCGGCATGGCGCAGCCGCATCGGGTGGCGGCGACCGTCCCAGCCATTGAAGTCACCGACCACCGCCACGCGCTGCGCGTTCGGTGCCCAGACTGCGAAACGCACGCCTTCGATGCCTTCAACGGTCATCTCGGTGGCGCCGAGTGCGCGCACCGCCTCGGCGTCGCCCTGGTGAATACGCTGCAGCAGCGCCTCATCCAGCAGCGGACCGAACGCATATGCGTCATGTACCTGCTCTACGCCATCGGGGAAATGCAGCGCGAGCAGCGGGATCGCGTCGGCACCGGCGCGTCCCTCGAACAGGCCCGGAAGCTCAGTGCTGCGGAGGTCCCAGCGGCGGCCGCTGGCCTCGATCACCTCCACTCGCTGTGCGTTCGGCACCAACGCGCGGATCACACGGCCACCGCTCCCGTCGGCATGCGGGCCCAACCAGGCGAACGCATCGGCCGGGAGGCCCTGCGCCAGGGCGTGCACCTCACCTGCCAACGGCGCAACCGCATCACCCTGCATCACCACCTCGTAGTCGAACGCCACCGCACCCCGTCCTTCGTCGCTCATGCAGCCACCTGGCAGGTCTGCTGGTACAACGCCAGGTAGGCCTTGCCGGCCGTTTCCCAGCCGCCCGGACGCAGCATCGCCGCACGTCGCATCGCGTGCATCAGTGCTGGCAGCCGGAACGTGCGCATCGCCCGCTCCACGCAGCGGCGCAGCCCATCGGCATTGGCGCCATGGAACAGGAAGCCGGTCACGCCGTCCTCAACCGTATCAACCAGGCCCCCCGTCGCATGCGCGATCGGCAGGCAGCCAAAGCGCTGCGCGTACATCTGGCTGAGGCCGCAGGGCTCAAAGCGCGAAGGCATCAGCAGGAAATCAGCGCCGGCGAACATCTGCCGCGCCAGGCCCTCCTCGAACCCGATGAAGGCGCCGACCCGACCGGGATAACGCTGTGCCAGTGCCTGCACCTGCGCTTCCACCTGCGGCTCGCCACCGCCGATCACCACCAGCTGGCCACCGGCCGCCACAATCTGCGGAGCGACGTCACAGGTGATATCCAGGCCCTTCTGATGGACCAGACGCGAGACCACGGCGAACAGCGGGCCCGACGAGGGCTGCAGCCCGAAGGCCTGGCGCACGGCCTGCGCATTCTCTGCGCGACCCGCGCACTGGCCGATGCTGAAACGTGCCTTCAGGTGAATGTCACGGCGCGGATCCCAGCTGGCGTCGATGCCGTTGACGATGCCACTGAGGTGGCCACCGGCAGCGCGTTGCGCCAGCAGTTCGTGCAGGCCACAGCCATCCTCGGCAGCGGTGATCTGCTGCGCATAGCGCAGGCTGACCGTGTTCAGGCGGGTGGCATTGGCAATGCCGCCCTGCAGGAAGGACATATGGCCATGGAAATGCAGTTCGTCCAGATGCTCCGCAGGTACGCCGAGGGTCGGCGCCAGAGCAAACGGGAACAGCCCCTGGTAGGCCAGGTTGTGGATGGTCAGCAGGGTCGGCACCGCGGTTCGATCCCAGCGTACATAGGCAGCGGCCATCGCCACCGGCCAGTCGTTCAGGTGCAGCAGCTGCGGCGCCCAGTCCAGCCCGGCACGACCGGCGGCCACTTCCGCAGCTGCATGGGACAAGGTGGCAAAACGCACCGCGTTGTCCTGCCATTCGCGGCCCTGCGCATCCACGTAGGGCGAACCCTCGCGCTCGTACAGCGCGGGCGACAGCAGCACATAGATCGGAAGACCATCGGCCTGGAGCGCCATGGCCACGGTGCAGGCCGGCAGCCCGGCACGGCCGGCGACGCGACCTACCTCACGCAGATGCGGCAGGCGCTGCAGCACTTCGGGATAGCCAGGCAGCAGCACGCGCGCATCACAGTTGCTGCGTACAGCGCGCGGGAGCGCGGCCGCCACATCGCCTAGGCCGCCGGCCTTGATGAAGTCCGCCATCTCGGTCGCTACGAACAGCACCCGCTGCACCAGCGCCGGCAGTTCGATCGGCTGTGATGGGCCACGACGGGTGCCTAGCGGCACCAGATCAAGGGCGGGCAGGACAGTCTCTGCAACGGGATCGTGCAGCGAATCGGCGACGAGGTCGAGGGCCATGGTGAACTTCTCTGAATCAGTCAGGCAGACGCCAGCCGCGCCCAAATGGGCGCCAGGTCTGGGAAGGAAGTCGCCGCGGAACGTGGGGGACGTTTGCGTAGGCTCTACGTCACTGTGCACTGTTCCATATCAAACAGCCGTGAAGCGATGGCGATTTGTTTGTGACAGCGCGAAATGAGTTAAGTACGCATCGTCAGGTGCGCAGCGTAGTGACCGCTGCGTATGCGTATGGAACTGACATCATTTCTGTAGAGCTGAGCCAACGCTCGGCTATGGAGCCGCGCATCAATCGCTGACGATGCGGCCGTCCACCATACGGGCGACCTGCTGGCCGAACATATCCACATCGTGAGGGTCGTGACTGATCAGCAGCAGCGGAATGCCGGTTCCATCCAGCACAGCCCGCAGTTCCTGCCGCAGGTGCTGGCGCAGGTCATGGTCCAGCGCGGCAAACGGCTCATCCAGCAGCAGCGCCTGCGGCTGGGTCACCAGGGCGCGCGCCAGCGCGGTACGCTGGCGCTGGCCCCCCGACACCTGCGACGGCAGCAGGTCGGCCACGTGATCGATACGGAACACGTGCAGCCAGCGCTCCACCGCGTCGATGCGCGCACCACGGCGCGGATTGAACCAGCCACGCTCCAGGCCGAAGGCCACGTTCTGGCGCACGCTCAGGTGCGGGAACAGCGCGTAGTCCTGGAAGACATAGCCCAGCCGGCGCCGTTGCGGCGGCAGGCTCACCCCGGTGCTGCTGTCGAACAGCGTCTGGCCCTGCAGCCACACAAGGCCGCGCTCGGGCCGCAGCAGGCCGGCCACCGCTTTCAGGGTCAGGCTCTTGCCTGCGCCCGAGGGGCCGAACAGCACCACCTGGCGCTGCGTGCACTGCAGCACCACATCCAGCACGAACTGCGGCGTCGCCGCCTGCATCGGCCGGTGCGCCTGCAGGTCAAGCCACATCGCGCAGCTCCTGGCGGCGTCCGCCCACCAGCCGCGCGGCCAGCAGCAGGATGACGATGCACACCAGCGAGGTAAGGATCACCAGCGCATTGGCCTTGCCGTCCTGCCCGGCCTGCACGGCCTCGTAGATGGCGATGGACAGCGTCTGGGTGCGGCCCGGGATGCTGCCCGCCACCATCAGGGTGGCTCCGAACTCGCCCATCGCACGCGCGAAGGCCAGCAGCAGCCCGGCGAGAATGCCGCGCCAGGCCAGCGGCAGGGTGATGCGGAAGAACACCGCCGCCTCGGACACGCCCAGCGTGCGCGCCGCATTCTCCAGCTGGCCATCGACGCCTTCGAATGCCGCCCGCGCCGGCTTGAACACCAGCGGCAGCGAGGCCACCGCGGCGGCAATCACCGCCGCCTGCCAGGTAAACACCAGATTGATGCCGAACCACGACTGCAGCCACACGCCGATCGGGCCATTGCGGCCGATCAGCACCAGCAGGTAGTAGCCCAGCACCGTGGGCGGCAGCACCATCGGCAGGGTCAGCAGCGAATCCAGCAGCTCACGTCCAGGAAAGCGCCGGCGTGCCAGCAGCGCACCCAAGGCAACGCCCAGCACCAGGTTGATCGCCGTGGCCCACCCAGCCACCTTCAGCGACAAGCCCAACGCGCTCCAGTCAAGATCCATGCCTCAGGGCTTGCCGAACCCGTGCCTGACCAGAATCGCCTGGCCCTGCGGCGAGCGGACGAAGGCGATGAAGCGCTTCGCCTCCACCGCCTGGCTGCTGGCCTGGATCACCGCCAGCGGATAGGCGATGCGCCCGCTCACCGGCACCTCGAAGGCGCGGCGCACGCGGTCCGGCATCGCCTGCGCGTCGGTGGCATAGACGAAGCCGGCATCCACTTCACCCCGTGCCACGTAGTCCAGCGACTGCCGCACGTTCTGGGTGGTGATGGCCTTGCCCTGCACCGCCGGCCACAGCCCGGCTTTCTCCAGCGCGCCCTTGGCGTAGCGGCCCACCGGCACGCTGTCCGGATTGCCCAGCGCGATGCGCTGCACGCCGGCACCGGCCAGATCCTTGAGCGCACGCGGTGCGACCTTGGCCTGCGGTGGCACCACCACCCACAGCGCGTTCACCGCGAACACTTCGCGGGTGCCGGGCGCCAGCAGCTTCTGCTGCCCGGCCTGGTCCATCGTGGTTTCGTCGGCCGAGGCAAACACATCCACCGGGGCACCGCGGCTGATCTGCTGCAGCAGCACGCCGGAGGCCGCAAAATTGAAATCGACCTTGGTGCCCGGATGGGCCTTCTCGTAGGCCGCGCCCAGTTCGCGGAAACTCTCGGTCAGGCTCGACGCCGCCGACACCGTCAGGTCGGCGGCCCAGGCCGGCATCGCCGCCAGCACCCCCAGCAACAACAGTCCTGCACGCTTCATCAAGGGCTCCCGGGTCTATCAGTCTGTTTAGTATTCATCGGGCATTGCGAGCGCGGCCAGGCGCTCAGGTGGCAGTAGCAGGATGCTTCGAGATGCAGGAATCCGAAAACGCGCAGGTCATGCCGGCACCGTACGCCACCCGGTTTCCACACCCCCATTACAAATATCAAACCGGTGACTCGGTACTGCCGCGGCGGCTCACGCCGCGCTGGCGCACGCTGTCTCGCACGTCCACATCGAACTGCAGCTGCAGCGTGGTGCCGTCATCCAGGTACAGCGCAAAGCCGAGCCCATCACGGCACGGCAGGCGCCCGGCCAGGCCGTCCACCGCCTCACGCGGCAGCACCAGCCGGCAGTAGGTGCCACCATCGAGCAGCACCGCCTGGTCGCCGCCGTGCAGCGACACCGCCGTGCCCCAGCCGCCGTTGCCGCCGAACCGGGTCAGGTTCTCGACCGATTCACCGGCCAGCAGCTGCGCCAGTTCAGCCTCGTCCAGGCGCAGACGCATCGTTTGTTCCTGCAGCTGCACCTTCATGAGGCGACATCCTCCCACTGGGCGGGGGTATTGCAGTTGACCAGGGCGCTTTCGACGGCGGGGGACAGGCGCACCGCGTGTGCGCCCAGACGGTGTTGCAGGGCCTGCAGCGAACGCGGGCCAAGGGGATCGTGGATCATGCTTTCAAGGACTGTACGGCTTTCATTGTCCACATTAAACAGCATCGGAAGCGGATGACCGTCATGGATCGTGCAGCGGCCAGACTGCGCATCACGCAATTGCTGAAGCAGTCGGGGGGTCAGCCGGGGCGTATCCACCGGCACCACCCAGGCCGGGCCATCGGGCATCTGCAGGGCCACGCTGTACAGGCCGCCCAGCGGGCCGCAGCGCGCCACCCGGTCGGGAATGCCGTCAAAAGCCGGGTAGCGACCGCTCACCCAGACCCGCTCCGCACCTGCCAGCATCAGCAGGCCGCGCATGTGTTCCAGCAGGGTCCGCCCCTGCCAGGGCAGCATCGCCTTGTTGCGACCCATGCGGCTGGACAGGCCGCCGGCCAGCACGATGCCGGCCATCGGCGCGTTCACCTGCGCGCTCCGGGCACGCGCCCATCACGGGTGGTGGGCGTGGTCATGGTCATGCCCCGGCGTGTCCTCGGCATGGCACAGGCTGCAGCCTTCGGTCCATTCGCTGTCGCCGTCCTGGTAATGCTCCTGCTTCCAGATCGGACACTGGTGCTTGACCGCTTCGATCAGCTGCCGGCAGGCACGGAAGGCTTCATCGCGGTGCGGGCTGCCTGCGGCCACCACCACCGCCACCTCGCCCACCGCCAGGCGGCCCTTGGCGTGGGCCACATACAGCTTCAGCTTCGGCCCGTAGGCGGCCTGCACCTCGGCGGCCAGCCGCTGCACCTCGTTCAGCACCAGCGGCTCGAACAGGTCATAGCTGATGCCCAGCACCGGGCGACCCTGGTTGAGGTCACGCACCTTGCCGATGAATACGTCGATACCCCCGAAGCCGGGGTCGGACACCGCGGCGATGCCCTCGGACGGGTCGATCGCCGCCTGTGCGCGGTCCACCACCTTCGCGATCGTGGGATGGCTCATCTCAACCCCCACTGACCGGCGGCAGGATCGCCACCCGGCCATCGGCCGGCAGCGCATCGTGGTCGCGCAGCACCTGTTGCTGGTCGGCGAACGCCGAGTAGTCCAGCAGGCCGGCACGGAAGCCCGGCCAGCGCACCGGCAGCAGCTCGCGCAGCGCCTGGCGCAGGTCGGCAATCGTGGCCCCGGCGACGTCCACCGTGATCTCGCGGCTCGCATCCAGGTCGGAAAACGCACCAAACAACTGCAGGTTCACCTGTTTCATCATGACTCCTCGCTTACCAGCTGCACCGGCTCGTGGTGACCCCAGCCCTGCACCCGCACATACGTACCGGCTGCGGCCAGGTTGCCCTCGGCCTCCAGCACCACCCAGGCATTGGCCCGCAGCATGGACATCAAACGGAACGACTCCTGGCCGGACAGCACGCGCGCGCTCAGGCGTCCCTGCGCGTCCACTTCCACCCGCGCACGGGCGTGGAAACGCAGGCCCTCGGGCTTGCGCACGTCGGCCTGCAACGGCAGCTGCAGCGGCGTTTCCGCGGCCAGCCCCAGCAGCCGCCGCAGCACCGGCTCAACGAAGAAGCGCTGGCCCACCGCCGCCGACACCGGGTTGCCCGGCAGGCCGAAATACAGCGCGCCGCCCGGCAGTACCGCAAACAGCAGTGGCTTGCCCGGGCGGATCGCCACCTTGTGGAAGATGATGCGGGCGCCGCGGTCACGCAGCGCGTCGGGCACGAAATCGTAGCGCCCGGCCGACACCGCACCGGTGCTGATCAGCAGCTGCGCACCGGCGTCCAGCGCCTGGTCCAGCACGGCATTGAAGGCGGCCACGTCGTCACCGACCGTACCCTGCCAGACCACCTCGGCGCCGGCCGCCTGCAGGCGCCCCACCAGGTAGGGGCGGTTGCTGTCACGGATCTGGCCTGATTCCAGCGCCTGCGCCGCGTCGGTCACCAGTTCCTTGCCGGTGGCGATCACTGCGGCCTTCGGCCGCGCGACCACGGCCACCTCGCCTACACCGATGGCGTGCAGCAGGGTGCGGGCGTTGATATCCAGCACGTCGCCGGCACGCAGTACGCACTCGCCTTCGTTTACGTCCTGGCCGCGCAGGCGCACGTGCTGGCCGGGCTTGACCTCGGCGCGCAGGGCGATGCGGGTCGGGCGGCCCTCATCGCTCCGCAGAATCTCCACCTGCTCCACCGGCACCACCGTATCCAGGCCGACCGGCATGCGTGCGCCGGTCATGATTTCCCAGGCGCCCTCGCCTGCTTCGGCACCGGCATCGCCGGCCGCCTGCCAGCCCTGCACGGCAAATTCGCTGCCGGCGTCGAAAGTGTTGCCCTCGGCACGCAGCGCAAAACCATCCATGGCCGAGTTGTCGAACGGCGGCAGCGACTGTGCGCTGATGATATTGCTGGCCAGGGTGCGCCCGCCCGCATCGTGCAGGCGCAGGCGCTCGGCCGGCAACGGCGACGCCGCGTCCAGCAGGTGCTGCAATGCTTCGCTGTACGCGATCATGCCGCGCTCCCGTGGCCGCCGCCGTCCACCATCGCCAGCGCGTGGCCAAGAACCGGCGCGAGGATGTCCAGGCACTGCGCGGCAGCGCGCGGGCTGCCTGGCAGGGCAAACACCAGCATGCCGCCCAGCTGCACCACTTCGGCCCGGCTCAGCCAGGCCATCGGCGTGTGCTGTGCGCTCAGCGCGCGCACCATCTGCGCCAGGCCGTGCACCGGACGTGCATCCAGCGAACGCAGCGCCTCGGGGGTCAGGTCACGCGGCCCCAGGCCGGTTCCGCCGGTGCACAGGCACAGGCGCACGCCACGCTCGGCCAGCGCGCGCAGACGGCCGGCCAGCGGTTCGATGCCATCGGCCAGCACCTCGGCCGCCACCACCTCACCGCCCAGCGCCTGCAGGCCGGACACCAGCTTCGGGCCGGATGCATCGGCATAGGTGCCATCGCTTGCTCGGTCACTCAGGGTAATCACCGCGCAACGGGCGCCTTCCAGGCCCCTGGGTGCACGCGGCTTGAAACGCGCCTGCTCGGCCTCATCCATGCCATCGGGGTGCAGCCATACGCCGCGCTTTCCGCCCTCCTTGAACAGCAGGCGGATGCCTTCGATGCGCAGCGCCGGCTCCACCGGCTTGCTCAGGTCGTACAGGGTCAGCAGGGCCGCATTGACACCGGCCAGCGCCTCCATCTCCACGCCGGTGCGTGCCTCGCTGGCGCACTCGCACCAGACCCGGATCGACTGCCGTTCCGGCACCGGTGCGCAGAACACCTGCACCAGTTCCAGCGGCAGCGGGTGGCACAGCGGCATCAGCATCGACGCCATCTTCGCCCCCTGCAGGCCGGCAATCTCGGCCATCACCAGCGCATCGCCCTTGGGCAGGCGGCGCTCGACGATCAGCGGGTAGGCCACCGGCCCCGCATGCAGTTCGCCCACTGCCACCGCGCGGCGGCGGGTGATGCGCTTGTCGCGGACATCGGCCATATGGAAGGCCGCGTTCAATTCCCCAGTCATGGTCGTGCTCATCCTCCAATCGAGGCCAGGTGCGGGGGCAGCCCCGTCTGGCCTTGGTGCAATCCGTGCCCGGCCGCTTTCAGGCCGAGCTGGGTGGTGATGCGTGCCAGCAGCGCGTCATGGTCATCGTCGCTCTGCAGCAACGGCCGCAGCGGCACGCCGAAATCGCCGAACAGGCACAGCCGCAGGTCGCCCTTGGCGGTCACCCGCAGGCGGTTGCAGCCCTTGCAGAAATCGCGCGAATACGGCGCGATGATGCCCACGGTGCCGCGGTGCTGCGGGTGGCCGAACTCGCGCGCCGGGCCGGCATCGGCCGCCCGCGGGCGCTCCTGCCAGCCAGCGGCCAGCAACTGTTCGATCACCACATCGGCGCGCAGGTGGTGGCGCTGGAAATAGGCTTCGTTGTCGCCGGTGCGCATCAGTTCGATGAAGCGCACGCTGAAAGGCCGGTCGCGCAGGTAGTCCATCCACTGCGGCAGTTCATCGTCATTGAGCCCGCGCAGCAGCACTGCGTTGAGCTTGATCGACGGCAGGCCCAGCGCCTGCGCCAGGGCCAGGCCCTGTTCGATCTCGGGCAGGCGGTCGTGCCCGGTGATGGTGTGGAAGCGCTCGCGCTGCAGGCTGTCCATGCTCACGTTCAGCGCGGTCAGGCCAGCGCGGTGCCAGCCCGGCAGGCGCCGCGGCAGCAGGGTTCCGTTGGTGGTGATGGCCACTTTGCGGATGCCTGGCACCGCAGCCACGGTGCCGATGATCTGTTCCAGGTCCTTGCGCAGGCTCGGCTCACCGCCGGTCAGGCGGATCTTGCTCATGCCCAGCGCCGCAAACGCGCGCACGAGGCGCGCAATCTCGTCCACCTGCAGGAAGCGCGGCCGACCCTCCCCCTGGTAGCCATCGGGCAGGCAGTAACTGCAACGGAAGTTGCACGCTTCGGTCAGCGACAGGCGCAGGTACGGAAAGCTGCGTCCGAATCCGTCGGTGAGTTGGCTCATGGCTGGTCCACCTTGTTGCTCCACCGTCTTGCCCGTGCCCGGAATGGCCCGGATTTCCTCGCCTGCCGGAACAGTTGCCGGTCTACGCGGCGCGCCGTTCCATGGGGTGACTTGAAGTGTCGCAGCATGCAGCTTTCCGTGCAGCGGCTGTGTGACAGCCCTCATGAGGACGAACGATTTCCTGCAGCTTCGGCACGCCGCAGGCACGCCCAACCTCCGGTACGGTCTGCCCGGACGACGCCACCACTGGCTCCCGGCAGCGGGCACCCGCTGGCCATTGAAGGTGCCCGTGTGGCCCGCGATGCCGACCGCATCGTCGTCGCTGGGCATTCCTAGCGATATGACACCAACGCCGGTAGAGTCGAGCTTGCTCGACTGCGGAAGAACAGTCGAGCAAGCTCGACGCTACGGCCATCTCCGTCCTGGAGCAGCACGTCGCCGCCCTGCCCATGGCGCGGCAACCGCCTCGACCCGGATTTAGCCAACGAAGGCAATCCTGCACGTTTGACGGGCTACTGTGCCCACACTGAGGCGACAGCTTCATCGCGGATCCGCTGCGTTCGTCGGTGATACTACCCCCTTCGTCGCACACGGGTGTTCCCTGAACCGAAACCGGGCTACGGTGCGGATTGACCCGCTCAGGACTACACCGACCTATGCAGCGCTGGCTTCTGCTTGCCCTCGCCACCCTGCCCTTCACCGCTGGCGCCATCGTCATCCGCAGCGATGTGGATGAAAGCGCCTACCGCATCCCGGCCTGCGCCTTCCCGGCCCTGGCCGACATGCCCGGCGAAGGCCACGGCGTGCTCATCGCGCCGCGCTGGGTAGTGACCGCCGCGCACGCCGCACCGGTGGACGGCATGGATGCCGAGCTGCAGATCAACGGCCAGGCTTACCGCGTCGAACGCGTGGTAGTGCATCCGGGCTACCGGCATATGCCCGATGCACTGGGCCAGGCGGCTCTGGCCTCCGGCGACCCGGGCCCGATCCACGCCTTTCTCGCCGCCTCCGACGACATTGCGTTGATCCAGCTGTCCACGGCAGTCAGCGACGTTACGCCGGTTCGCCTCTATCGCAGGCAGGACGAAACCGGCAGGATCGCCACGCTCGTGGGCAAAGGTGCCACCGGCACCGGCCTGACCGGCCTGGTGGCAGGTGCGCCTCACCGGGGGCAGCTGCGCCGCGCGGAGAACGCGGTCACCGGCGGCAACGACCGCTATCTCTGGTATCGCTTCGATGGCCCGGGCATCGGTCTGCCGCTGGAGGGGGTGATCGGCGGCGGTGACAGCGGCGGCCCGCTGATGATCCGCGATGGCGATGGCTGGCAGCTGGTCGGTCTGGGCTCGTGGATCACGGCCGTGCCGGAGCATGCGCTGGAAGCGGGGTACTATGGGCAGGTGGTCCACAATGTGCGCATCTCGCGCTATGCCGATTGGATCGACAGCGTGATCGACGGCGAACGGTGAATCACTGGGCGCGGGACGCCAACCGTGGCCGCAGCCCCCTGTAGCGCCGAGCCATGCTCGGCTACGTTTCGCTCTCCTGTAGAGCCGAGCCATGCTCGGCTGCGGTCTGCGCGCAGCAGTCGAGCAT
>JAFAFD010000022.1 GCA_023423675.1 Pseudomonadota bacterium
GGGAAAAACAGCCGAGCATGGGCTCGGCTCTACAGAAAGCGGTGCGTTATTGCAGGGTCGGGGCCGGGCCGACGTCGACGCCGTCGTAGTCTTCCACGCCGGTCTGGCTGGCCAGGGCGGCCAGTTCCTGGTTGCGCAGGTCCAACGAGGCTTCGTCGTGGATCTCCACGCGCTCCACGTGCAGCACGTGGAAGGGCGCATCGCCCTCCTCCGGCTCCTGCTCGAACAGTTCCACCACCTCATAGCCCTGGGCTTCCAGGGTGGTCGCCAGCGCCTGCAGGCGGTCAGGGGTCGAATGCACGAAGTAATAGCCCCACAGCAAGGGCGTGGCGAGATCCCAGTCGGTGCTCTCGCGCAGGTTGGCGAACAGATCGCGGGTTGCTTCCAGGTCCATGGCTCTCTTCCGGTTCGGTTACTTGTCGCAGCCCTGCAGCTTCAGCACCTGGCCGGGGCGCAGGCTGTAGCTGGGGGCCTTCAGGCCGTTGGCGCGCGCCAGGGTCGGCACTTCGCACTGGAATTTCGCCGCGATGCGGCCCAGGGTGTCGCCCTTGCCGACCTTGTAGGTCTTGGCAGGCTTGGCCTTGGGCGCCGCCGGGCGCGGCGCGGCAACCGGCGCGGTCGGTGCGGTCGGCACCGTGGCGCTGGCGTTCGGGTCGGCCAGCGGCACCACGCCGCCCACGGCCACGCTGCCGGTGTAGCTGGCGGCGGTCGGGCGCACGATGGCCGCGTTCAGATCGGCGGTGATCAGGGTGCGGGCCAGGTCCGCGCGCGGGCCGCTGACGCAGTTGCGCTGGTACAGGCCGGCGATGCGGGTGGTGGCGTTGATCAGCGTACCGGCCGGAATCCAGCCATCGGCTTCATAGCGCGGGTTGAGGTTGCGCAGCGCGCGCATGTAGCCGTCACGCGTGCCGTGGCTGCCCAGGCAGATGGTCAGCTCGTAGATGGTGGTCGACTTGGCCAGCCGAAGGGTGGCCGGCTGCGCGCTGATCTTCGGGAACTCCACGCCGTACTGCTGCGGGTGCAGGAAGATCCACGCCGCGGCGATCACCATCGGCACGTAGTCCTTGGTCTCGCCGGGGAACTGGTTGTAGACGCTGTCGGTCCAGAAGCTCTGCCCGCCGCTCTGCTTGAACACGCGTGCGGCACGGCCTTCACCGCCGTTGTAGGCGGCCACCGACATTTCCACGTTGTTGTTCAGTTCGCGCAGGCGCTCGTTGAGGTAGCTGGCGCTGGCTTCGGCGGCGCTGCGCGCGTCGAAGCGGGTATCGAAGCCGGTGCCGTCCGGGCCCAGGCCGAAGCGGCGGCCGGTGGCCGGCATGAACTGCATCAGGCCGGCCGCACCAGCGCGCGAGGACGCATGCACGCGGCCATTGGATTCCTTGGCCATGATGCCGAACAGCAGCGCCTCGGGCAGGCCGCGCTTTTCCCACTCGGGCCACATCACCGCGCGCAGGTTCTGGTAGTTCTCGTAGCTCGTCAGCAAAGCCGGGCGCATGTCGGTCAGCCAGCGGCGGATGCCCGCCTGCACGGCCGGGTTGTAGTCGACCATGTTGTCGAAAGCGTGGCGCTTGTCATTGAGCAGGGCCGCGGCGCGGGCGGCCTCGGGCACGTCGGCGGTCAGCGGGCCCACGTGGTCCGGGTCGGCCTCCAGGCGGTCGCCGCCTTCGTCGGCGCTGTCATCGCTGGCGGCTGCGTCGGCATCACGCTTCAGCAGGCGCTTGTAGGTGGCCAGCATGTTGCTCATCTGGCAGCCCTTCTGCTTCACGCATTCGCTGATGACATCTTCCATGTCCTCCAGCGCCGCATCGGCTTCGTTGCTGCCCTTGGGGTCGGCATTGGCGACCAGCAGCAGGGCATCGCTGTAGCGTTTCTCGGCGGTGGCCATGCGCTGCTGCAGCGCATCGGCCTTGGCCTGGTCCCGCGCCGAAACACGCTGCGCATGGGCGTCGGGCGCCAGGGATACCAGGCCGGCGAGCGCCAGCAGCGGCCAACCACGGGAAATCAGGACAGGAACGGGCATTGGTGGCACTGTGTGCGAAACAGGCAGGCAGAGTAGCGGTGCCGCCAAGGTCCGGGCAACCCGGCCGTCGGCCCGCCACCGTCGGCGGTTAACATTGGGCGCATTCACCACAAGGGCTGGACCATGGATCCGATTCTGCTCGGCAAAGGCATCACCGACGATGTGGCTGTCACCCTGCTGCCGAAACTCGGCAACCGCCATGGCCTGGTGGCCGGTGCCACCGGTACCGGCAAGACCGTGACCCTGATGACCCTGGCCGAGGGCTTCTCACGGCTGGGCGTGCCGGTGTTCCTGGCGGATGTGAAGGGCGATGTGTCCGGCCTGGCCGTTCCCGGCACCGGCGCCGATGCCCTGCTGCAGCGCGCCGCCGAGATCGGCGTGGCCGACTACGCCCCGGCCGCCAGCCCCACCGTGTTCTGGGATCTGTACGGCAAGCTCGGCCACCCGGTGCGCACCACCATCAGCGAGATGGGCCCGACCCTGCTGGCGCGCATCCTGGAGTTGAACGACACCCAGGCCGGCGTGCTCGATATCGTCTTCAAGCTGGCCGATGACCGCGGCCTGCTGCTGCTGGACATGGATGACCTGCGCGCCCTGCTGGGCCTGGTGGCCGAGGAGCGCAAGGACATCTCCACCGAGTACGGCCTGGTCAGCGCGCAGTCGATCGCGGCCATCCAGCGCTCGGTGCTGCGCCTGGCTCAGGACGGCGGCGAAGGCTTCTTCGGCGAACCGGCGGTGGAACTGGCTGACCTCATGCGGGTCAATCACGACGGCCGCGGCGTGGTCGGCATCCTCGCCGCCGACCAGCTGGTGCTCAAGCCCAAGCTCTATTCCACCTTCCTGCTGTGGCTGCTGTCGGAACTGTTCGAGCAGCTGCCTGAAGTGGGCGACCTGGACAAACCCAAGCTGGTCTTCATCTTCGACGAGGCCCACCTGCTGTTCGACGACGCGCCGGCCTCGCTGGTGCAGCGTATCGAGCAGGTGGTGCGGCTGATCCGCTCCAAGGGCGTGGGCGTGTACTTCTGCTCGCAGTTCCCCGACGACGTGCCGGGCAACATCCTGGGCCAGCTCGGCAACCGCGTGCAGCACGCGCTGCGCGCCTTCACCCCGCGCGACCAGAAGGCGGTGAAGACCGCCGCCGAGACCTTCGTACCGAACCCGAAGCTGGACGTGGCCAAGGCCCTCAGCCAGCTCGGCACCGGCGAAGCGCTGGTGTCCACGCTGCAGGACAAGGGCGTGCCGATGCCGGTGCAGCAGACGATGATCGCCCCGCCGCGCTGCCGGATGGGGCCGATCACCGAGGCCGAGCGCGCGCAGGTGCGTGCCGGCAGCCCGGTCGGCACCCGCTACGACACCGCGGTAAACCGCGAATCGGCCGCTGAACTGCTGGCCCAGCGCGCGCAGAAGGCCGCCGAGCAGGCCGCAGCCCCGGCCGCCCGCAGCCGCGAGCAGGACGAGGCGCAGGAAGGCGGTTTCGGCCAGTCGATCAAGGACGCGATCTTCGGCACCAAGCGCCGCCAGGGCATGATCGAAACCATGGCCAAGCAGACCACGCGCACGCTCGGCACCAAGCTGGGCAACCAGATCGTGCGCGGCATTCTTGGCGGCATCTTCGGCGGCAAGCGCTGATCTTCCACTGCCGGGGTCAGAGCCCTTTCCGCGGGAAAGGGATCTGACCCCGGGGTCGAACAACAGGCCCCACCTCGTCGATGTCCTGGTGCAGGATGCGCCGCACTTCCAGCACGGCCTGCGGTGTTTCCTGCACGCTGTGGCCGGAAATGATCACCTTCTCCGACAGTGCGCCCGGCAGGTGGGCGCTCCAGTACGGCACCAGGCCATCGTCGGATTGCTGCAACGGCAGTTCCGGTTTGCGCTGGGCAATGATCGAGTGGTACTTCAGGCCTGCCTCGATCGGAAGCTGCGCGGCGGCCTTCACGAACGGATGGCTGGCCTTCAGGTTGTCGATGCT
>JAFAFD010000249.1 GCA_023423675.1 Pseudomonadota bacterium
TCCGTTGATTCCGTGGTGGACGCGCCCGGAAACCGTCCGGGGCCGCGCGGGTGGGTTGCGCAGGGGCGTAAGCGCCATGGATGGCGCGCTCGAGCCTACAAGGACGTATTCACGGCGTCCCCTGCGCAACCCACCCGCGCGGCCCCAAGCGATCCAGATGCCGCACGACCACCACGAGGGGCTCCGCCGTTGGCCGCCTACTGCGGCAGCGCCCGCGCCATCATTGCCCCCACATCCACCCCCGCCGGCAGCGTCCCGAACACCAACCCATGCTCACCCTGCAGCCGGCTGCGCACGAACACCCCGGCCATCGGGCTGCGTGCCCGCAACAGCAGCGCCGCCTGCAGCAGCAGCACCGTGCGCTCGCAGAACAACCGTGCCTGCGATTCATCCGGCGCCGGCGCCGACGCCCAGCGCTGCAGTGCCGCCGCATAACCGGTGTCGCGATCGGCGACCGCTTCCAGCTCCGCACGCAGCGCCTGCATCGCCTCCGGCTCGCGCCCCAGCGCGCGCAGCACGTCCAGGCACTGCACGTTGCCGCTGCCTTCCCAGATCGAATTCAACGGCGCCTGCCGGTACAGCCGCGGCAGCATCGACTCCTCCACGTAGCCGGCACCGCCCAGGCATTCCTGCGCCTCGTTGACGAACGCGGCCGCGCGCTTGCACACCCAGTACTTGCCCAGCGCGGTGCCCAGCCGCGCCAGCGCGGCCTCCTGCGGGTCGCTGCCGGCGCAGTCGACCGCGCGCGCGATGCGCATGGCCAGCACCGTCGCCGCTTCCGATTCCAGCGCCAGGTCTGCCAGCACGTTCGCCATCAGCGCGTGTTCAACCAGCGGCTTGCCGAATGTGCGGCGGTGGCGCGCGTGGTGCAGCGCCTGCGCCAGGGCCATGCGCATTTCCGCGGCCGCACCGAGCATGCAGTCCAGCCGCGTCATCATCACCATGCCGATGATGGTGGCCACGCCCCTGCCCTCCTCGCCCACGCGCCACGCCTGCGCGCCGCAGAACTCCACTTCGCTGGACGCGTTGGACCAGTCGCCCAGCTTGTCCTTCAGGCGCATCAGGTGGAAGGCATTGCGATCGCCATCGGCCAGTCGCCGCGGCATCAGCAGGCAGGTCAGCCCACCCGGCGCCTGCGCCAGCACCAGGAAGCCATCGGACATCGGTGCCGAGAAAAACCACTTGTGCCCGACCAGGCGGTAGCGTTCGCCATCGATGGGCTCGGCCCGCGTGCTGTTGGCGCGCACGTCCGAACCGCCCTGCTTTTCGGTCATGCCCATGCCCAGGGTGATGCCGGCCTTGTCGGCCACCGGCACGTCGCGCGCGTCGTACACGGGGGACGCCGCCTTGCGCGCCCACTCGGCCAGGTGCGGCTGCGCCTGCAGCACCGCCACCGCGGCATGGGTCATGGTCAGCGGGCAGCTGGTGCCGGCTTCCGCCTGGTGGTGCAGGTAGCTCAATGCCGCCCGCGCGACGTGTACGCCGGGCTGTGGCTCATGCCACGACAGCCCGGACACGCCATGCTGCTTGGCCGCGTGCATCAACTGGTGGTACGCCGGGTGGAAATCCACGGTATCGATGCGGTGGCCCTGCGCATCGTGCGTGCGCAGCCGTGGCCGGTCGCGGTTGGCATCGAAACCCAGCTGGTAAAGCTGGTTGCCGGCCAGCCCGCCATAGATCGCGAGGCGCGGTGCGAATGCGGCCGCGCCCTCGCGCTGCACCGCCTCCATCAGCGCCACGTCGTCGGTCCACAGCTGGCGGCCCACAAACGGCGGCGGCTGGTTCAGCACCACGTGGGTTTCAAAGGGCGCGCTGCTGCTGAAGCTCGGTCCGTTCATCGGTTCCATCCTGCCGGCGAGAAGGCTGCGCGCCGATTGTGCAGCATCGTCCGGCAACCCCGCGTTCAGGCCGATTCTCGCCCCGTGCACGAGCACCGCGCGACAGTGCAGGCATGGCAGTCAAAGACGATCTGGTGGTACTTCGCCCCGAAGGGCTCTACTGCGCCGCGGGCGATTTCCACATCGACCCGTGGCGGCCGGTGCCGCGCGCGGTCATCACCCACGGCCATGGCGACCACGCCCGGCCCGGCATGGGCGAATACCACTGCAGCCCCGGCAGCGCGCCGATCCTGCGCTGGCGGCTGGGCGACGTACCGCTGCAGGTCCATGCCGAAGGCCAACCGTTCACCCTGGGCCAGGTGCAGGTGTCGCTGCATCCGGCCGGCCACGTGCTGGGTTCCTCGCAGGTGCGCATCGACGATGGCCGACAGGTCTGGGTCGCCTCCGGCGACTACAAGCGCCAGCCCGATCCCACCTGCGCGCCGTTCGAAGTGGTGCCCTGCGATACCTTCATCACCGAAGCGACCTTCGCCCTGCCGATCTACCGCTGGCCCGATACCGCCGCGGTGGCCGCCGAGATCGTGGCGTGGCGCAGGGAATGCGCGCAGCGCGGTGAAGCGGCGGTGCTGCTCTGCTACTCGCTGGGCAAGGCGCAACGCGTGCTCGGCGAGCTGCTGGCGCTGGATGACACGCCTGCGTGGCTGCACGGTGCAGTGGCCAACGGCGTGGCGGTGTACCGCGAGGCGGGCATCCCGATGCTGGAAACGCTGACCGTGGCCGAACAGGGCCGCCAGCCGGAGGCCGCCGGCAAGCTGATCATCGCCCCGCCCTCGGCCGCGGGCACGCCTTGGCTGCGCCGTTTCGGCCGCCACCAGCTCGGCTTCGCCTCGGGCTGGATGCAGCTGCGCGGCAACCGCCGCCGGCGCAACGTCGATCGCGGTTTCGTGGTGTCCGACCATGCCGACTGGCCTGCCCTGCTGCAGACCATCGAGCAGACCGGCGCATCGCGGGTGATCGCCACCCACGGCAATACCGATGCGCTGATTCCGTTCCTGCGCGAACGCGGCGTGGCCGCCGAAGCTTTCCGCACCGATTTCGGGAGCGAGGAATGAAGGCGTTCGCCGCGCTCTACCAGCGGCTGGACCGCAGCACGGCCACGCTGGACAAGCGTGCGGCCCTGGTCGACTACTTCGCCCACGCCGGCGCGCACGACGCGGCCTGGGCGCTGTTCCTGCTCAGTGGCGGCAAGGTCGGCGGCGCACGCCGCAAGATCGCTGCCAGCGGCGAGCTGCGCGCCTGGGTGAGCGAGGAGTCGGGGCTGCCAGCGTGGCTGGTCGAAGACAGCTACGCGCAGGTCGGCGACCTGGCCGAAACACTGACCCTGCTGCTGGATGATCCGGCGCAGCGTGCACCCGATCGCCCGCTGGCCGACTGGATCGAACAGCACCTGCTGGTCGTGGCCAACCAGCCCGAGGAGGTGCGCCGTGCCGCCGTGGTGGCCGGCTGGCGTCAGCTGCCGGCCAGCGAACGCCTGGTGTTCAACAAGCTGCTGACCGGCGCGCTGCGCGTCGGCGTTTCGCAGCGGCTGGTGCAGCAGGCGCTGGCCGAATGGTCGGGCCTGGACATCGCCCGCATCGCCCAGCGCATGCTCGGTGAGTGGGTGCCCTCGCCCGGCCTGCTGGCACAACTGCTGTCACCGGAGGAACTGCCGCTGGACCGCCAGCAGCCCTACCCGTTTTTCCTTGCCTCGCCGCTGGAAGGCGAGCCGCAGGAGCGCCTGGGCTCGATCGAGGACTGGCTGCTGGAATGGAAGTGGGATGGCATCCGCCTGCAGCTGCTGCGCCGCCAGGGTGAAGTGGCGTTGTGGTCGCGCGGCGAGGAGCGGCTGGACGGACGCTTCCCCGAGATCGAACAGGCGGCAGCGGCGCTGCCCGATGGCTGCGTGATCGATGGCGAGCTGCTGGCCTGGGATGAGGCCGACGACGCGCCACGCGCTT
>JAFAFD010000271.1 GCA_023423675.1 Pseudomonadota bacterium
GGCTCGGGCGCTACGGATACCCGGCTCCGGGGTTGCCCCTGTAGAGCCGAGCCCACGCTCGGCTGCTATTCTCAGCGCAGCGCCAGATCCATGTGAATCGCCGCCCGAGGATGGGCTCGGGCGCTACAGATATCCGGCTCCGGGGCTGCCCCCGTAGTGCCGAGCCCATGCTCGGCTGCGCTTCTCAACGCAGCGCCAGGTCCACGGCGATGCCGGCGAACAGCGCGGCGCCCACCCAGTTGTTGTGCAGGAAGGCCTTGAAACACGGGCCGCGCTCGCGGTTGCGGCAGATCCAGAACTCGTACACCACCAGCACCGCGGCCACGGCCACGCCGGCCAGGTAGTAACCGCCCAGCCCGCCGCGCACGCCCACCAGGGCCATCGTGGCGAGGAACAGCGCGTACAGCACGCCCTGGATGACCAGGTCCAGCTCGCCGAACAGGATGGCGGTGGAATGCGAGCCCATCTTCAGGTCGTCCTCGCGATCGACCATGGCGTACCAGGTGTCATACGCGGTGGACCACAGGATGTTGCCGGCATACAGCAGCCAGGCCAGCATCGGCACCTCGCCCTGCACGGCGGCGAAGGCCATCGGGATGCCCCAGCCGAAGGACATGCCCAGGTAGACCTGCGGCAGGTGGGTGTAGCGCTTCAGGTCGGGGTAGCTGGCGGCCAGTAACACGCCGATGAAGCTCAGGGCGATGGTCAGCCAGTTCAGGGTCAGCACCAGACCGAAGGCCACCAGCATCAGCACGGCGAACAGCGCCAGCGCCGCGCGGCCGCTGATCGCGCCGGTCGCCAGCGGGCGCGACCTGGTGCGCTCCCCGTGCGGGTCCAGCCAGCGGTCGGCGTAATCGTTGATGACGCAGCCTGCAGAACGGGTGAGCCAGACGCCAGCGGTGAATACGAACAGGGTCCACAGTGGCGGCAGGCCGCCGGTGGCCAGCCACAGCGCCCACCAGGTGGGCCACAGCAGCAGCAGGGTGCCGATCGGGCGATCGGCGCGCATCAGGGACCAGTAGTGACGCCAGCGCGGCGTCGGCGCCGGATGCGGCGCGGAAAGGGGGGTGTCAGACATGGCGATAGGATACTCCTGCGCTGGAGTTGCAGCGCTGCGACCCGGGCAGTTCAGGTGCGTGTAGTAGTATTGCGGCCCCACCCAGGCCCTTCCAGCCGGGTCGGTCTCCCCCAAGACTTCGCTGGCTGCAAAAGGAATTCAGATGAAGATTGCCGTCGTCGGCACCGGCTATGTCGGCCTCTCCAATGCCGTTCTGTTTGCGCAGAACCATGAGGTGGTCGCGCTCGACATCGACGCGGACCGCGTCCAGCTCCTCAATTCCCGCAAGGCGCCGATCGAAGATCGTGAGATCGAGGAGTATCTGGCGCAGCGGTCCCTGAATCTCCGGGCGACGCTGGATCCGAAGGATGCCTACGCTGGCGCCGCGTTCGTGATCATCGCCACGCCCACGGATTACGATCCGCAGACCAATTACTTCAACACCGGCTCGGTGGAGTCGGTTGTCCGCGATGTCGTGGCCATCAATCCCGACGCGGTGATGATCATCAAGTCCACCATTCCAGTGGGCTGCACGGACGAGCTTCGCGAACGCTTTGGCACCGGCAACATCATCTTCTCGCCCGAGTTCCTGCGCGAAGGCAAGGCGCTGTACGACAACCTGCACCCCAGCCGCATCATCGTGGGTGAGCGCTCGGAGCGCGCCGAGACGTTTGCCGCGCTGCTGCAGGAAGGCGCGGTGAGCAAGGACGTGCCGACGCTGTTCACCGATTCCACCGAGGCCGAGGCGATCAAGCTGTTCGCCAATACCTACCTCGCCATGCGCGTTGCCTACTTCAACGAGCTGGACACCTACGCCGCCTCGCATGGGCTGGACACGCGCCAGATCATCGATGGCGTGAGCCTGGATCCGCGCATCGGCAGCCACTACAACAATCCTTCGTTCGGCTACGGCGGTTACTGCCTGCCGAAGGACACGAAGCAGTTGCTGGCCAACTACAGCGATGTGCCGCAGAACCTGATCCATGCCATTGTCGAAGCCAACCGCACCCGCAAGGACTTCATCGCCGACGAGGTGATCAAGCGTTCGCCCAAGGTGGTCGGCATCTATCGCCTGGTGATGAAGTCCGGCTCGGACAACTTCCGCGCATCGGCCATCCAGGGCGTGATGAAGCGCATCAAGGCCAAGGGCATCGAGGTGGTCGTCCACGAGCCGGTCCTGCAGGTTCCGCACTTCTACAACTCTCGGGTCAACAATGATCTGGAAGGCTTCAAGGCCGAGTGCGACGTGATCCTGGCCAACCGGCTGTCGCCGGAGATTTCGGACGTTTCCGGGAAGGTCTACACCCGGGATCTGTTCGGAAACGATTGATTTCAGGGCCTTTGGCCGGACGGTGCCCTGCCCTGGCAAGGCCAGGCGCCACCGGCCAGGGCAGATTTTTGTCGCGGAGTCCGCTAGAATCCCCCGCTACCGCCGGATATCCGGTGGTGGCCGTACAACGCGCCCGTAGCTCAGCCGGATAGAGTAGTGGCTTCCGAAGCCATTGGTCGGGGGTTCGAATCCCTCCGGGCGCGCCATCTTATTGTCGGTTTCGGCCTGCCGATCACCGGGCAAATTCGCCCGCGCATGTCTCCGGTCTCAATTCACGAGTCCCGTAGGGCGCAGAATGCAGCTCTGTACTCATGATCCATTCGGATTGAGTAGACTCGCCGCCATGGGTATCGCCTTGCCAGCACAGGACAACCTCGGCGTAGGTCTCTATTCCTACGCCGACGCCGCGCGCTTCATTGGTGGCACCTCGTCGGAACTTCGCCGCTGGCTGAAGGGATACCAGGGCCGGAAGCACGGGAATCCGGAAGCCCACCCGCCCCTGTGGAAGTCGCAATGGGCCGATTCAGAGATCGACGGCATTGGCTTTCGTGATCTGATCGAGCTGCGCTTCGTCCGCACATTTGTTGCATGCGGCGTGCCACTCAACCTGGTGCGGCGAACCATAGTCGAGTTGAGCGAGCGGCTTGGTAAGGATTACCCCTTCACCAGCACCAGCTTCAAGACCGACGGGCGCCGCATTTTCATGGAACTCGTGAGCGACAGCGGGGATGCCGCGCTGGTGGATGTAGTGAAGCGCCAGGACGTGATGCGCAAGGTCATCGCACCCTCACTGCGCGATGGCATCGAGCTGGGCATCGATGACCGTGCCGAACGATGGTTCCCGCTGAAAGGCTCCCGTGCGGTGGTGTTTGATCCCCAGCGCAGTTTTGGTCAGCCCATTCTTTCTGAATCGGGCGTTCCAACCATCGCCATTGTCGAGGCGCTGCGTGCCGAAGATGGCGACGAGCGTCGCGTCGCCAGGCTGTACGAACTACCTCTGGCTGCAGTAAAGAAAGCACTGCAGTTTGAGAATCGAGCCGCGCCGTGAAGGTGCAGATCGATGAGAATCTTCCGCCCGCGCTGGCCCGGGCCATCGACGCCATTGCAACAACAGACGAACACAACGTCTTCCACGTAAGGGACTTCGTGGAGCCCGGCACTACTGACCTGGAGCTCTTCGACGCGGCTACTCAGCGCGGCATCCGCGTGCACGTTACCCAGGATCATCATCATCGCAGGGCCGCAGAGCGCGAGGCCATCGCACGACTCGGCCTGACCGTATTCGTTCTGGCGAAGGGGTGGAGCACGTTCAACCACTACGAGCGCGCAGCGCGGCTTCTGGAGTGGTGGCCGAAGATGATGCAGCAGGCCGAACTCGTGCAACCTGGTGCAATGTTCCGCGTACCACACGCCAGGGCGTCCGGAGGACGGCTGACGCAGATCAAGGTGCCGCGGTAACCGCTTCGAGCGTCACCCCCCATCACTGCTGAAACCATGCTGCGCACGCAGCGTTGGGTCGGTCTCGATAGCACACATAGTGAACAGGTGTTTGTGGTCCCGCGACCAGCTCCCCTCCAGCCAGCGCCACGTCGCCGCATCCACCCGCGGCAGCTTCCGCTCCAGGTGGTAGACCCGGCTGCCATCACCCGAAAAGTACCCGCCCAGCAGCCGCCAGCGCGCGCGATCCGCGCCGGGCAGCGGCTTCCCGTCGCAGTAGACGTTGCTGTCGTCCAGGGCGTACAGCGGCTCCTGTGGCACGCCCTGCAGCAGGTCCCCACGCAGGCAGTGCTTCATCCGCCGGCCGCAGTACCAGCC
>JAFAFD010000275.1 GCA_023423675.1 Pseudomonadota bacterium
GCCCATGATCGGCTTTCCCGTTGAAAAGCAGCCGAGCATGGGCTCGGCTCTACAGAAGATCCACGCCACGCGTAGGTGAAGCCGTCCAGCAATGGCTCTACTTAAGCGTCACCTCATCCAGCACCCACATCGCCGGGCGCGTATCGCCGGTGAAGTTGATGCACAGATCATCCGTGCCCGACACGCCCTTCGGCAGCGCCGCGCGCAGGGTGACGAAGCCATCGGCATCGGTGCTGGCCGGCAGTGGCACCTGGGCCACGACCTTGCCGGTGCAGTCGCCACGACGGATCAGCATTTCGCCGTTGCGGCCCTTGGCCTTCTCGAACTTGCGCGCCGGCTCGTCGTGGGCCAGCTGGAAGTAGTACGGAATGCGCCCGGCACGAACCTGCACGCTGCCGATGCCATCGAGCTGCGCGGCCGGCCAGCGCCAGCACGGCTGGAAGATGTCCACGGTGAAGACATTGCGCGCACCTTCGCGCGGGCCATCATCTTCCAGGCGCAGCACCAGGCCCTTCTCGCCCACGCAGCTGCGCAGTTCCTCGCTGTGGCGGCTGAGCAGCGACTGCGCGGTGTAGGACGCCACGGTCGGTGCCGCCGCCAGCGGCTGGCCCTGGAAGAACGCAGCGGCCTGCACGGTGGCCGGCAGCGGCTGGGTCAGCGGCTGCTGGTACAGCGGCGAGCTGGCGGTCACCGGCGTGCCGTCGGTGCTGTAGCGCACTTCATAGCCCAGCGGATTGGCCAACGACACCGTCACCGTGTTCGCGGCGCGGTCGTCGGTATGGCCCACGCCCACTTCGAACGGGGTCTGCGCATAGGCCAGGCCCCAGGCGCGGTAGCGCTGCAGCTGCGCAGGCAGGCGGGCGAGGAAATCGCGGAAGTCGCGATGTTCCGGCGCGCTCCAGCCGGTCTCGGCCACCGCCGCCAGGCGCGGGAACAGGTTGTGCTGCAGGCGTGCGTAGGTGCGGGTGTGCTCGGTGAACATGTTCGCCTGCAGGCCGAGGATGTGCCCGCGCTTGTCGGCGGCCAGCTCGGCCGGCACCGGCTCGAAGTTGTACAGCTTGGCCAGGTTGACCTGGGCCGGGCGACCCGGCGGTTCGTTCGGCGAACCGGTCTGCAGGTAGTCCAGGTACAGGTGGCTGACCGGCGACATCACCACGTCATGGCCACTGCTGGCTGCGGCCAGGCCGCCTTCGGTGCCGCGCCACGACATCACCGTGGCCTGCGGCGGCAGGCCGCCTTCGAGGATCTCGTCCCAGCCGATCAGGCGGCGGTCGTGTTCTTCCAGGAAGGTTTCCAGGCGCTTGATGATGTGGCTCTGCATGGCCATCTCATCCTTGATGCCCAGCTCGCGCATGCGCTTCTGCACCTGCTTCGAGGCGATCCACTGGTCCTTGACCGCTTCGTCGCCACCCACGTGCACGTACTTCGCCGGGAACAGCTGGATCACTTCCTCCAGCACGTTCTCCAGGAAGGTGACGGTGCCGTCCTCGACGTTGAACAGGTTGGGGAACACGCCCCATTCGCTGATCGGCTTCAGCGGCGTGCTGATCGAGCCCAGTTCCGGGTAGGCGGCGATCGCGGCGGTGGCGTGGCCGGGCACGTCGATTTCCGGGATCACCTGGATGTGCAGCTTGGCTGCATAGGCGATCACTTCGCGGATCTGGTCCTGCGTGTAGAAACCGCAGTACGGGTATTCCTGCTTCGTCACCGGATCGATGCCGCCATCGCCGGCCGGCAGGCGGCAGCTGCCGACCTCGGTCAGCTTCGGGTAGCGCTTGATCTCCATGCGCCAGCCCTGGTCATCGGTCAGGTGCCAATGGAAGGTGTTGAGCTTGTGCGCGGACATCGCATCGAGCACGCGCTTGATCTCGTCCAGGCTCTGGAAGTGGCGCGCCGAGTCGAGCATGAAGCCGCGCCAGCTGAAACGCGGTGCGTCCTGGATCTGCACGGCCGGCAGCGCGCCCTGGCTGCCGCCGGTGGCCAGCTGGGCCAGCGTGGTGGCGCCGTAGAACAGGCCCGTCTCGTTGCCGGCCTGCACCAGCACGCCCTGCGCGGTGCTCTCCAGCGTGTAGCCCTCGCCGGTATCGCGGAAGGTGGGGATGATCTGGAAGCGGATGCCGCCGGCCTTGGCCGCGGCCTTGCCGGTGGCCAGCGCCAGGCGCGGGCCGCCACTGCGGGCGAGCAGATCGGCGAACTGGCCCGCCACGCGCTGCTCGGCTTCGCTGTCGGCGCGCAGGGCTGTGCCTGCGGCCACGGTGATGCCGCTGCCATTGCCGCGCTGCACCTTGGCCGGTGCGGGGATCAGCATCAGGCTGCCGGCGCGCAGCTGCGGGCCGGGGCCGGTATCCAGTGCCGGGGCATCGGCGGCCAGCGCCGGAAGGACGGGCAGGGCGGCCAGCAGGCTGCCCAGCAGCAGGACGCTGCGCATCCTGGCGCGGGTGGGCTTCGTCATCGGAAGGACTCCTTGAATCGGTTGCGATGTTCGCTATACATGAAAAACGCCGGGCCCGGAATGACCCAGGCCCGGCGTGCGTGCACGACTCGGCGATGTGGCTGCCGCTGGATCAGTACTTGAAGCGGAAGTTCAGATAGTACTGGCGACCGTTGCTGTAGAACGAGGTCGGGATCGCCGCGGTCTGGTAGTACTTGTAGGTCGGGTTGTTGAGGTTCAGCGCATCCAGGCTGACGCTCAGCCACTCGGTGGCCTTGTAGCTCAGCGACGCGGACAGCGTACCGAAATCATCCTGGTAGTAAGGGTTGGTACCCGACAGGCTGATGAGGAACGAGGAGCGGTGGGTGTAGCTGACGCGCGCGCCGAAGCGCTCGTTCTCGAAGTAGGCACCCACGTTGTAAGTGTTCTTCGAGGTGCCCAGCAGGTTGTGCGAACCGTCCGACCAGGTGTGGGCGGTGCTGCCGTTGGCGTAGGTGTAGTTGGCGTTGATGCCGAAGTACTCGCCGATCGGCTGCTCGTAGGCCACTTCCACGCCGGTGACCTTGCCGTCGGCATTGATCGGGGTGGAGATCTGGTAGGTCTCGAGCTGGTTGGTGAGTTCGCTGTACAGCTGGCGCGGGACCACGTCGAAGGCAATGTAGTCCTTCATGTCCATGTGGTACGCACCGATCGACAGCAGGCCGCGCGGCATGAAGTACCACTCCAGGTTCGCGTCCAGGTTGGTCGACAGGGTCGGCTTCAGGTTCGGGTTGCCGCCGCCGCCGGTCTTGTTCAGGTCCGAGCCCCACGAGGAGGTGCCCAGCGCCGAGTAGTCCGGCAGGGTCTGGGTCTGCGACGCGGCCACTCGCAGCACCAGCTTGTCGTCCAGGTCGAACTTGATGTTCGCGCTGGGCAGTACGCGGTTGCGCTTGTTCTGGAAGGCAGTACGTTCCCACATGCCGAACAGGCTGCTGACGTCTGCATCGGCGGCGTTGCTCACCGCGTTGTAGGTGTCGATGTCCTGCTTGATGTTGACGTAGCGCAGGCCGACGTTGCCGCTCCACCAGTCGCCGCTGAAGTTGGCCTGCACGTAGCCGGCGAAGTTCTTTTCCTTCACCTTCCACTCGGCGCCGTAATTGTGGCGACCGGTCGGGCCATCGTTGCCGGCCAGCCAGGTGGAGTTGTTGATGATCGCGTTCTTCAGCGCATCCGGGGTGTAGTACCAGATGTTGCGCGGGAAGGTGCCGCCGATGTCACCGGCGAAACCGCTCGGGTAGTTGCCGGTGGCGCTGCCCTGCAGGGCCGACCAGATGTCACCCGGGGTGGCGCCTTCCGGCGACAGGGCTTCGCGTTCGTGGTCGGCGAAGCGCACGCCGAAGTCGACCGAGTTCAGCACGCCGGTGCCGAAGTACTGGCTGAAGTCCAGCGTTGCCCAGTTTTCCTTGTCCTCGGCGCGCACCAGCTGGTTGCCCCAGGTACCAAAGCTGGTGACGCCGGTCGGGCTGATGTCGCCGCCGATGTTCCAGTCCACCGGCGAACCGGCGCCGTGGGTGGCCCAGCTGGCGCCGCCGCCCTGGCCGACGGTCACTTCGGCGATGAACTGGCGCGGGGTCTCACCGGTACCCTTGGTGGTACCTGCCTGGAATTTCATGTCCAGGTTTTCGTTGATCTGCCAGTCTGCGTCGAAGGTGACGTAGTTGGTCTTGGCCGTGGCTTCACGGTAGATCATGTCGTAGACACCGTAGTTGGTGCCCGGCACGCCCGCATAGGTGGCGTTGCTGAGCACGCCGTCGGTGACCTTGTAGCCGGGATCGGGCGCCTGCGACTTGGCGAAGTTGCCGCCCCACAGCATGAAGTTGCGGTTGTAGTTGTTGGCTTCCAGCTTGGAGGAGAAGCCACTCAGCGACAGATCCAGGGTATCGGTCGGCTTGAACTGGATGGTGACCAGGCCACCCTTGCGCTCGCGGGTCTGCTCGAACAGGGTCGAACCCAGCAGGCCCGGCACATAGACGCCGACCAGGTCGGGATTGCTCTTGCCGACCGGATCATCGGCGGTGATCTTGCTGAAGCCGCCGGGGATTTCCTGCGCTTCGCGGCGCAGTTCGCGTTTCTGGTAGAAGGCCTGCAGCATCACGCCGAAGTTGTTGGCGTCGTTCTTGTAATTGAACAGCGCCGAGTACTGCGGATCGGTGGACTTGGCCTGGTCCGAATGCACCGCACCGACCGAGGCTTCAGCGCTGAACGGCTTGGCGAATTCCAGCGGCTTGCGGGTGATGATGTTGACGGTACCGGTGGTACCGCCGTCCTGCAGCTTGGCCTGCGAGGACTTGTTCACTTCCACCGAGCGCACCAGCTCGGACGGCAGCAGCGAGTAGCTGACGCTGCGGCCGACGTTGTTACCCTGGCTGAGCACGAACCAGTCGGCCGAACCGACAGTGTGGCCGTTGATCAGGGTCTGGGTCAGGCTCGGGCTGGTGCCGCGCAGGCTGACGCGGTCGGCTTCGTCGAAGCCGCCTTCGTCGGCGCTGGCCGAGCTGATGTTGACGCCGGGCAGGCGCTGCAGGGTGTCGGCGACGTTGTGCGCCGGCAGTTTGCCCACATCCTCGGCAGTGACCACTTCAACGCGGGCGTTGGCGTCGCGCTTGGTGTCCAGCGACTTTTCCATCGAACCACGGATGCCGGTGACGGTCACGGTGTCCAGGTCGGTGGCAGTCGGAGCAGCCTGCTGCGCGTGGGCGCTGAAGGCGATGCAGCTGACGATGGCAGCCGAAAGCAGGGTCTTGCGGGTGTTCATGATGTCTCTCCTCATCACTCGATTGGATGCCGACGGCAATGTTCGATTGCGCTTGCGAAGGCGTGCGCGGGGCGGCGGCGATGTCCCGTGCGGTGGCGTGCCACGTACTGCGTGCTGCGATTGCGTTGAAACCGGTGCTGCGGGCTCAGGCGTTGGCGTGGAGCAGGAACCAGCTGGCGGCGCCGATGACGCCCAGCTGCCCGTGCTCGACCACCTTCACCGGGATGCGTGCCAGAGCTTCGCCCATCGGCCCCTTCTGCAGGTAGCGTTCGACGAAGGTGCTGGCATGCAGGTATTCGCGGATCTGCGGCAGGATGCCGCCGGCCAGGTAGACACCACCCTGCGCGCCGTAGAACAGCGCCATGTCGCCGATGGTGCTGCCGAGCAGGCCGCAGAACACATCCAGCGCCTGGCGGGCGAGGGCATCGGTACCGGCCATGGCTGCGGCGGTCACCGCATCCGGGCTGGCCAGCACCGGGGTCTGCCCCTGCAGGGCGCAGATGGCGTAGTACAGGTTCATCAGGCCGGGGCCGGACAGCGCATGTTCGATCGACACGTGCGCGCGGTCGCGCTGCATGTGGCGGACGATGGCCATTTCCAGTTCGGTGCTTGCGGCCAGCGTCGGCTGGCCGGCTTCGGTGGGCAGGACCACCGGGCCGTGCGGAGTGGGGATCCACAGCGCGGCGCCCAGGCCGGTACCGGGGCCGACCACCAGGGTCGGGCCGCGCGGCGCGGTCTCGGGGCCGCACAGGTGCAGCACGCCGCTTGCGTCAACCTGCGCCGCTGCATAGGCCACCGCTTCGAAGTCGTTGACAATGTGCACGTGCTGCAGGCCGACCTCGGCTTCCACCTGGCGGGCCGACAGCGGCCACGGCAGGTTGGCGGTGATCACCGTGCCGTCCTCGCGGGCGAAGCCGGCGGTGGCGACCACGCACTGGCTGGGCCGCGCGCTGTCACCGAGGAAGTCGGTGAGGATCGCACTCAGGCCGGCATAGTCCGCATTGCGGTACTTGCGGTATTCCAGCAGCTGCACCGGATGGGCCTCGTCGCCGCTGGCCTGTGCCCTTGCCACGCGCACATGGGTACCGCCGACGTCGGCGGCCAGGAACGAGGGCGCGACGCGGGACAGGACATGGGCCGGGGCGGGATGGCTGGCGGTCACGCGGGCTCCTGCTGCAGGTGGGAGGCGGACCCACGAAAGGCCCGTCGATGGGGCGGAGTCTGTAACTGCGGTGACAACGATGTCAACGAGTTCGTGACACTTTCGTTGCTGCGCCGCAACGAATGAGAGACACCGTAAACGTTTACATCGTCTTGACCCGGCATTAACCCGCAAGGCTTTGCGCCATGGGCTTCTAGGGGCAGAGCGCATTCAGCGCGGAGCGCAGTGGTGCTGTTGCGCAGTGCAGCACGGCCGCATCGGGCCTGTGCAATCAAGTTGACAAACGGCGGTGCTCCACCGAAAGAATGTGACAACGTTGTTCCCAGCCACTCTCCGACACCGCCTTCTGCGGTCGTCGCCGCAGGAGCCCACCTGATGTCCGCCGTCACTGCTGCAAGCGCGCGTCCAAACGTTGCCGCCTCCATCGCCATCGTCGGCGTGCTGTTCTTCCTGATCGGCTTCTTCACCTGGCTCAACGGCCCGTTGATCACCTTCGTCAAGCTGGCGTTCGAGCTCAGCGAAGTCGGCGCCTTCCTGGTGCTGATGGTGTTCTACCTGTCGTACTTCTTCCTCGCCCTGCCGTCGTCGTGGATCCTGCGCCGCACCGGCATGAAGAAGGGCCTCAGCCTGAGCCTGCTGGTGATGGCCGCGGGCGCGGCACTGTTCGGCGAATTCGCCACGCAGCGCTGGTATCCGGGCGCACTCGGCGGCCTGTTCGTGATCGGCAGCGGCCTGGCCCTGCTGCAGACCGCGATCAACCCCTACATCTCCATCCTCGGCCCGATCGAAACGGCCGCGCGCCGCATCGCGCTGATGGGCATCTGCAACAAGATCGCCGGCATGCTGGCACCGGTGCTGATCGGCACGCTGGTGCTGCACGGCATCGGCGATCTGTCGGCCAGCGTGGCCGCTGCCGATGAAGCGACCAAGGCGCAGCTGCTCAACGAATTCGCCGCCAAGATCCACGCGCCGTACCTGGCCATGGCCGGTGTGCTGGTGGTGCTGGCGGTGGCGGTGCTGTTCTCGCCGCTGCCGGAAATCAAGCCGTCCGAAGCCAACGCCACGCCGACCGCAGCGGGTGCCGCCGAGCGCCGCAGCATCTTCCAGTTCCCGCACCTGTGGCTGGGCGTGCTGTGCCTGTTCGTCTACGTCGGCGTGGAAGTGATGGCCGGTGATGCCATCGGTACCTACGGCCACGGCTTCGACCTGCCGCTGGACCAGACCAAGATGTTCACCTCGCTGACCCTGTTCGCCATGCTCATCGGCTACGTGGTCGGCCTGGCGCTGATTCCGAAGGTGGTTTCGCAGTCGCGCTACCTCACCGTCTCGGCGGTGCTGGGCGTGCTGTTCTGCCTGGGCGCGTGGGCCACCCACGGCTATGTCTCGGTGGCCTTCGTCGCGCTGCTGGGCTTCGCCAACGCGATGATGTGGCCGGCCATCTTCCCGCTGGCCATCCGCGGCCTGGGCCGTTTCACCGAAACCGGTTCGGCCCTGCTGGTGATGGGCATCGCCGGCGGCGCGATCATTCCGCAGCTGTTCGCCGTGCTCAAGCAGCACATCGATTTCCAGCTGGTGTTCGTCCTGCTGATGGTGCCGTGCTACCTCTACATCCTGTTCTACTCGGTGATCGGCCATCGCGCCGGCCTGCCGCAGGACAAGGCCTGATCGGCGATGATGGACGGCAGCCAACCCCAGGAAAAGCCGATGCGCAGAGCGACCATCAAGGACGTTGCCGAAAAGGCCAAGGTCTCGCTGAAGACGGTATCGCGGGTCATCAACAACGAGCCGTCGGTGATGCAGGCCACCCGTGCGCGGGTGCTGCGTGCCATCGCCGAGCTCGACTACGAACCCGATCCGTCGGCGCGCAACCTGCGCAGCGGCACCACGTTCGTGATCGGGCTGGTGTACGACAACCCCAACCCGTACCACATCATCGGCGTGCAGAACGGCGTGCTCGCCGCCAGCCGCGAAACCGGCTTCGGCCTGCAGATCCATCCCTGCGACTCGAGCTCGCCGATGCTGGCCGATGAACTGGCCGACTGGGTGCAGCGTTCGCGCCTGGCCGGGCTGGTGCTGACCGCGCCGATGTCCGAGCGTCGCGACCTGATCCAGACGCTGACCGCGCGCGGCATCAAGCTGGTGCGGATCATCGCCGCCACCGAGGATCCGGCCGACGGTGCCTGCGTGTTCGTCGATGACCGCGAGGCTGCCTACGAAGTCACCGAGCACCTGATCCAGCTTGGCCACCAGCGCATCGGTTTCCTCTGGGGCGGCTCCTCGCACCGTTCCTCGGGTGAGCGCTACGCCGGTTACGAAGCCGCGCTGAAGGACTACGGCATGACCGTGGACAAGCATCTGGTGGTGCAGGGCGACTACACCTTCGACGATGGCTTCCGGGGGGCGCGCCGCCTGCTGGCGCTGCGCGAACCGCCCACCGCCATCTTCGGCTCCAACGATGAAATCGCTGCCGGCGTGCTGGCGGCAGCCAAGTCGGCCGGCATGAACGTGCCCTACGACCTGTCCATCGCCGGCTTCGAGGACAGCCCGTTCTCGCGCCAGTCGTGGCCGCCGCTGACCACCGCCAAGCAGGCCACCGAGGACATCGCCCGCCACGCCGCGCGCCTGCTGATCGCGCAGCTGCGCAGCGATGCCTACGACGATGCACCGGCCGCCCTGCAGAACCAGGGCTTCGTGCCGCAGCTGGTGGTGCGCGGCTCCACCGCACCGATGCGCCCGGCCGGCGTGCGCCCCCTTCCTTCCGAACCCGCCTGAGTCCGCCATGTCGCTGTCCGACCCCACCGCCACCCTGATGTTCTCCGAGGCTGCCGAAGCGGCCGACGTGGTTGCCCGCCAGTTCGCCCGCAACCACGCCACCATGGAAACGCTGGCCGCCAGCCTGCGCGCGGCACCGCCGCCGTTCGTGGTGACCTGCGCACGTGGCAGCTCCGACCACGCCGCCACCTACGGCAAGTACCTGCTGGAAACCCAGCTGGGCCTGGTGGTCGCCTCGGCCTCGCCGTCGGTGGGTTCGGTCTACGCCGCACCGTTGCAGCTGCGTGGTGCGTTGTTCATCGTCATCTCGCAGTCGGGCAAGAGCCCGGACCTGCTGCGCAATGCAGAAGCCGCCAAGGCCGCCGGTGCGCGCGTGGTCGCGCTGGTCAACGTCGAGGATTCGCCGCTGGCGCAGCTGGCCGACACGGTCATCCCGCTGCATGCCGGCGCCGAGAAGAGCGTGGCCGCGACCAAGAGCTACCTGGCCTCGCTGGCCGCGCTGCTGCAGCTGGCCGCCTACTGGAAGCAGGACAGTAGCCTGCGCAATGCGCTGGACCTCCTGCCCGATGCGCTGCGTGCGGCGTGGCAGTGCGACTGGAGTGCGGTCTCCGATGGCCTGGTCGATGCCACCAACCTGTTCGTGCTCGGCCGTGGCCTCGGTCTCGGCGCGGCGCAGGAAGCCGCGTTGAAGTTCAAGGAAACCTGCAGCCTGCATGCCGAGGCCTACAGCTCGGCCGAGGTCAAGCACGGCCCGATGGCGCTGGTCGGCCGCGGCTTCCCGGTGCTGGCCTTTGCCCAGCCCGATGAAACCGGTGCCGGCACCCGTGCGGTGGTCGAGGAATTCAGTGCGCGCGGCGCCCAGGTGTGGATGGCCGGCGCCGGTGGCAACCTGCCGGTGGCGGTCGCGCCGCACCCGCTGTGCGCACCGCTGCTGACCGTGCAGAGCTTCTACCGCGCCATCAATGCACTGGCGATCCGCCGTGGCTTCAATCCCGACCTGCCGCCGCACCTGAACAAGGTCACGGAGACGGTCTGATGGCCACGGTCCTGCGCAACGCCCGCATCCTCACCGGCGATGATTTCCGCGACGACCTGGCGGTGGTGATCGAAGACGGCCGCATCATCGCGCTGCTGCCCGACGCCGCGCCGCAGCTGGGCGAGGCCGACGAACAGGTGGACCTGGGCGGCGGCTGGCTGCTGCCGGGCTTCATCGACGTGCAGGTCAACGGCGGTGGCGGTGCGCTGTTCAACAACACGCCGGATGTCGCCTCGTTGCGCACCATCGCGCAGGCGCACCGGCGCTTCGGCACCACCGCGATGTTGCCGACCCTGATCAGCGACGACGTGAACGTGATGCGCGAGGCGATCGGTGCGATGCGCGAGGCGATCGCGCAGCAGGTGCCGGGCGTCATCGGCATCCATCTGGAAGGCCCGTACATCGCCCCGGCGCGCAAGGGCACCCACGATGCCAGCAAGTTCCGCGTGCCCGATGCCGAGGAAATCGCGCTGGCCGCGTCGCTGGACAACGGCGTGACCCTGCTGACCCTGGCGCCGGAGCGCGTGCCGCTGGAGACGATCCGCGCGCTGGTCGAGCGCGGCGTGATCGTGGCGGCCGGGCATACCGCCGGCACCTATGAAGAAATTCGCGACGGACTGGATGCCGGCGTGCGCGGCTTCACCCATCTGTACAACGCGATGTCGCCGCTGCAGGGGCGCGAGCCCGGTGCCGTGGGTGCAGCGCTGGAAGACCGCGAGAGCTGGATCGGCATCATCGTCGATGGCGTGCACGTGCACCCGGCCAGCCTGCGCGTGGCGCTGGCCGCCAAGCCGCGCGGCCGCCTGCTGCTGGTGACCGACGCGATGCCGCCGGTGGGGGCGGACGATCCCAGCTACGTGCTGTACGGCGAAACCATCACCGCCGTCGATGGCGTGGTGCGCAATGCGGCCGGTGCCTTGGCCGGTTCGGCGCTGGACATGGCCACGGCCGTGCGCAACACCGTGCAGCTGCTCGGCCAACCACTGGCCGAGGCGGCGCGCATGGCGTCCACCTATCCAGCGGAATTCCTCAACGTGGATGACCGCCTGGGCCACATCGCCGAGGGCTACCAGGCTGATCTGGTGCTGCTGGATGATGCCCTGCAGGTGCGTGGCACCTGGATTGCCGGACAGTACGAGGCGGCCTGATGGACGCAGCGCCGCCACGCCGGCTGGGCTCGATCGACGCCCTGCGCGGCCTCACCGTGGCGGCGATGCTGCTGGTCAACAACCC
>JAFAFD010000282.1 GCA_023423675.1 Pseudomonadota bacterium
GCGGAACCGCAAGCTGGAGAAGAAGAAGGCCGCCAACGGCCAGGTGGTGAACGGGCAGGCCAAGCGCATCAACGCGCGTGACCGCCGCAACCACACCGTGGTGGACGAGCACAGCGACATCGGCAGCGACGCCTGAGGTCGGCCTGCGGGTCAGCGCCCTTCCTGCGGAAGGGGGTTGACCCCGATCCAGGGTCGGATTCCTTCCGCAGGAAGGGCTCCGACCCTTTTCGTTTCAGCAGTCCTGCTCAGCCGATCTGCCGCCACTGCCCAGGCTGCAGGTCATCCAGCCGATACGGCCCCATCGACACACGCACCAGGCGCAGGGTCGGCAGGTTCACCGCTGCGGTCATCCGCCGCACCTGGCGGTTGCGTCCTTCGCGGATGGTGATCGCCAGCCAGCTGTCCGGCACGGTCTTGCGGAAACGCACCGGCGGATCGCGCAGCCAAAGTTGCGGTGCGGGTTCGAGGCGCTCGATCTTCGCCGGTAACGTCGGCCCATCGTTCAGGACCACGCCGTCGCGCAGCTTCTGCAGCTGCTCGTCGCCGGGCGTGCCTTCCACCTGCACCCAGTAGGTCTTGTCAGCCTTGTGCCGGGGGTCGGTCAGCTTGTGCGCCAGCGTGCCGTTGTCGGTCAGCAGCAGCAGGCCCTCGCTGTCATGGTCGAGCCGGCCAGCGGCGTATACGCGCGGCGGCAGGCCGAAGCCGGCCAAGGTCGGCCGCGGCGGCACGCTGCGGTCGGTGAACTGGCAGAGCACGTTGAAGGGCTTGTTGAAGGCGATCAGCATTGCGGAAGCGGCAGGCGGCGGGGTGATGCATTGTCCCACGCCGCGCTGCGCGCTCGCCGGGCGGGCCCGGCGTCACCGGTTTACGGCTTCACGAACCGCAGGGTCATGCGATCGCTTTCGCCGATGGCCTGGTACTTGGCGTCGTCGGCCTTGTCGTGCTGGTTGGTCGGCGGCAGGGTCCAGACACCGTTCGGGTGGTCCTTGGTATCGCGCGGGTTGGCGTTGACCTCGCTGCGCGCGTCCAGCTTGAAACCAGCGGCCTCGGCCATGGCGATCACCTGCTGCTGGCCGACATAGCCGGTGTCATCGTCATCAGCGACGTCGGCCTTGGCACGATGCTCGACCACGCCCAGCACGCCGCCCGGCTTCAGCACATTGAAGAAGCCCTGGAACATGCCCTGCGCCTGGCCGGCCTTGCGCCAGTTGTGCACGTTGCGGAAGGTCAGCACGACATCGGCCGAATTGGCCGGGCCGAACACCGGCTTGGCTGGGTCGTAGCCGACCACGGCGGCCTTGTCGAACTGGGCCGGCGCACCGGCGAACTTCTTTTCCAGGCCGTCGCGGCTGCGCTGCTGGTAATCGCGGCCACGGCCTTCGGGCACGGCGGCCGGATCGACCACGGCGGCGATGTAGTGGCCCTTGTCACGCAGCAGCGGCGCCAGGATTTCCGAGTACCAGCCGTTGCCGGGGGTGATCTCGATGACGGTCTTTTCCGGTGCGACCTTGAAGAAGGCCAGCGACTGCGCCGGATGGCGGTAGTTGTCGCGTTTCACATTGGCGGGGTCGCGGGTCGATGCTTTCACCGCGGCATCGATGGCCGGGGAGACCTGGATCTTCGCCGGTGCCACCGTGGCCGGTGCAGCGAATGCGGGAACAGCAACGAGCAGGGCCGAGGCAAGCAGCAGGCGGCAGCTACGCAGGGACGAGGCAGCGATCATCGGGGCGATTCCAGCGGAAGATGCGGCGAGACTAGCAGCCGCCGCGTGCAAGGTGTTCACAAAACGTTAGCCACGCGCTCCGCGACGGAACACTGTTTTGTGTTCGACGCCGCAGCGCGGTCACACAGCGCGTTCTATGCTGCAGGACTACCCCCAAGGAGTCCGTGCCCATGACGGCAACCCGCGAACTGGGCCGTTCCGGCCTGCATGTACGTCCGCTCGCCTTCGGTGGCAACGTGTTTGGCTGGAGCGCCGATGAGAAGGCCAGCTTCGCCCTGCTCGATGCCTTCGTCGATGCCGGCTTCAACCTGGTCGATACCGCCGATGTCTATTCGGCCTGGGTGCCGGGCAACGAAGGCGGCGAATCGGAAACGCTGATCGGCAAGTGGTTCGCGCGCAGCGGCAAGCGCGACAAGGTGGTGCTGGCGACCAAGGTGGCGAAGTGGGCCGAGCGCCCCGGCCTGACTCCGGACAACATCAACGCCGCGGTGGAAGATTCGCTGCGCCGCCTGCAGACCGATGTGATCGATCTGTACCAGGCCCACGAGGACGATGAATCCACGCCGCTTGAAGCAACCTTGGCCGCGTTCGGCCGGCTGATCGAAGCGGGCAAGGTGCGCGCCATCGGTGCGTCCAACTACAGCGCCACGCGCCTGGTCGATGCGCTGAAGGTGTCCACCGATTACAAGCTGCCGCGCTATGAAACCCTGCAGCCGGAGTACAACCTGTACGACCGCGCCGGTTACGAGAAGGAACTGGAACCGCTGGTGCAGCGCGAACAGATCGGCGTGATCGGTTACTACGCGCTGGCCAGTGGTTTCCTCAGCGGCAAGTACCGCACCCCGGCCGATGCCAGCAAGAGCCCGGCGCGTGGCGAGAACGTGGTGAAGCGCTACCTGAACCCGCGCGGCCTGCGCATCCTGCAGGCGCTGGATGACGTGGCCAGCAAGCACAACGCCAGCGCCGCACAGATCGCGCTGGCGTGGCAGATCGCACGGCCGTCGATCACCGTGCCGATCGTCAGCGCCACCAGCGTCGAGCAGCTGCACGACCTGCTGGCGGCCGCCAATGTCGGCCTGAGCGTGCAGGACATCGCACAGCTGGATGCGGCCAGCGTCGAGGGTTGATTGCCGCATCTACGCCGGGGTCAGAGCCCTTTCTGCGAAAGGGATCCGACCCCGCCGCACTCAGCGCGGCACGCTGTCCTCGCCCACCAGCGCGTGGTGCACGCCGATGCCCGCGCGCACGCCTTCGGCCATCGCCAGGGTGATGTTGCCGACCGTGGTCGCGTCGCCCGCGGCGTACACGTTCGCCACCGAGGTCTGCTTCATCATGTCGACCTCGACCAGCACGCCCAGCGGGCTTTCCACCAGCGCGCAGCCGAGCTGCTGCACCAGCGGCGTGGCCATCTGCTGCATCGCCGGCACGAACAGCGCACGCTGGGCGATGCGGCGGCCGTCGGCCAGTTCCACTTCCAGCCACGTCGGCTGTTCGCCCTGCACGCCCACCACCGGGGTGGTCTCGATCTGCACGCCGCGCTGCTGCATGGCGGCCTGCTCTTCATCGCTGATCGGCAGGCCCTGGCTGAAGAAGGTGACGTTGCCCCAGTCGGCAAACAGCGTCGCCTTGCCCGCCGACATCGGGTGGCCACCGAGCAGGCCGATGGCACCGCCGCCGACTTCGTAGCCATGGCAGTACGGGCAGTGCAGCACGGTGCTGCCCCAGCGTTCGGCCAGGCCCGGCAGCTCGGGCAGCTGGTCGGCGATGCCGGTGGCCAACAGCAGCTTGCGCGCGGCCAGCACCTGGCCATCGGCGGTACGCACATGCACGCCCTCGGCCGTGGACTGGGCGTGCACCACCTCGCCCTGCAGCCAGCGCACGGTGGGGTAATCGAGCAGCTGCTGGCGCGCGTTCTTCAGCAGCTCGGCGCCGCTGATGCCGTCCTGGCCGAGCACGCCATGGGAATGGCTGGCGGCGCGATTGCGCGGCAGTCCGCTGTCGATGATCGTGACCGGGCGGCGCGCGCGGGCCAGGATCAGGCCGGCGGCGATGCCGGCGTAACTGCCGCCGACGATGATGACATCAGGATTCATGGGGACCTTCCAGGGAACGGTGATGGGCAAGATGGCGGGCGAAGTCGGCGCCCAGCTGGTCCAGGGTGCTGGCCTGCAGGCGCGCTTCGAGCAGGCGCTGGGCCTCGCGCGCGCCGTCCTGCAGGGCCTGGTTGACCAGCTGCTGGATCGGGCAGCCACCGCCGCTGTCGCGCTGGCCGACCTGCACCAGCGGCGGCGCACCGACGGCCAGGTAGATGTCGTGCAGGCTGATCTGCGCTGCATCGCGTGCCAGCTGGCTGCCGCCGCCGTGGCCGCGCGTGCTGCGCACCAGCCCGGCCTTGTGCATCTGCGCCAGCAGGCGGCGGATCACCACCGGGTGGGTCGGCAGGCAGGTGGCCAGCTGTTCGGAGGTACGCGGGCCTTCCTGGCCGACCAGGTGGGCCATCACGTGCAGGGCGTCGGAGAGCGGGTCAGCGGATTTCATGTAACTACGATAGTTACATTTAAACCGTCTGTCGAGGGTCCGCTTTTGTTCCATCTGGACACATTCGTCCCATAAAACATTTCCTTCACCTCTCTAAACGCAACGATAACGTGACCAGATTGGCACTTCAGAGTGCTTAAACAAGGTCGATACCGCATCGCACCCCTTCCAAGAGTCCGCCCCATGAACGCCTCCTCCCGTGCGCCGCGGCTGCAGTCGAAGCTGCTCGGTGCTGTTTCCGTTGGCTTGGCCATCGTCCTGCTGTGCGCCCTCGCGGGCCTGGCATCGGCATGGCTGAAGCTGTCCACTGAAGCCCCCGCAGAGGTTGCCCACAGCCGCGATGCCGAGCGCCTGCAGCGCGAGTTCCGCGGGCAGGTGCAGGAGTGGAAGAACGTGCTGTTGCGTGGTCGCGACGAGGCGCTGCGCCAGCGCCACCTGCAGGCCTTCGATGACGAAGGAAAGCTGGTGGAGAAGCTGGCCACGGGCCTGGCCGCCAGCCCCGATGCGCGCACCCGCGAGATGGCGCAGACGTTCAGTGGCCTGCATGCGCAGCTGCAGAACGACTACCACGCCGCCCTGGAGGCGTTTGCCGAGGCCGGCTACGACCCGTCCGCCGGCGACAGCCTGGTGCGCGGCAAGGATCGACCGGTGGCCGCGGCGCTGGATGCACTGGGCACGCACACCGCAGCGGTGGCCGAGGCTGCGGTGAGCGCGCGCTCGCAGCAGGCGCGCCGCACCCTGGTGCTGTGCGCGGTGCTGACCATCGTGGCGGCGATGCTGCTGCTGGCCGGCCTCGGCTGGTGGCTGCGGCGTGCAGTGGTGCAGCCGGTGCTGGCGGTGGAAGCAGCCGCGCGCGCAGTGGCCGCCGGCGATCTGGACCATGTAGTGCAGGTGCGCAGCCGCGATGAGATCGGCCGCCTGGCGCAGGCCATGCAGGCCGTGCAGGGCACCCTGCGCGACGTGCTCGCCGCGCAGGCGGCGATGGCGCAGGCGCATGACGCCGGTACCATCAGCCACCGCATGCCGGCCAGCACATTCCCCGGCGCGTATGGGCGCATGGTGGCTGACACCAACGCACTGGTCGACGCGCACATCCGGGTGAAGATGCGCGCGGTCAGCATCATCGGCCGCTACGCCGTGGGCGACCTGAGCGAGGACATGGAGGCGCTGCCCGGCGAAAAGGCGATCATTACCGACACACTGCACACCGCCAAACAGAACCTTGGCGCCATCAACGGCGAGATCCGCCGCCTGGCCACGGCGGCGGCCGCAGGCGATTTCAGCCAGCGCGGCGACAGCGCGCGCTTCGAGCATGATTTCCGCGCGATGGTCGATGGCTTGAATCAGCTCATGCAAGCTGCCGATCACAATCTGGCCGAGGTCTCGACGATGCTGCGGGCGATTGCCGATGGTCGCCTGGGTGCGCGCATGCACGGCGATTTCCAGGGCGTGTTCGCGCGCATCGCTGGAGACGCAAATGCTACGGCAGCGCAGCTGGCGACGATCGTTACCGACATCAAGCGCACCTCGGGCAGCATCCATTCGGCCGCCGCTGAAATTGCGGCCGGCAACAACGATCTGTCGCGCCGTACCGAACAGCAGGCTGCGAATCTGGAAGAGACTGCCGCGTCGATGGAGGAACTGACCTCCACCGTGCGCCAGAACGCCGAGCACGCGCGCCAGGCCAACCAGCTGGCGATCGGCGCGCACGGCGTGGCCTCGCAGGGCGGTGAAGTGGTCGGCCAGGTCGTGGAAACCATGGGCGCGATCGAGACGTCCTCGCGACAGATCGCCGCGATCATCAGCGTCATCGATGGCATCGCGTTCCAGACCAACATCCTGGCCTTGAACGCGGCGGTGGAAGCGGCACGTGCCGGCGAACAGGGCCGCGGCTTCGCAGTGGTCGCCAGTGAAGTGCGCACGCTGGCGCAGCGTTCGGCGGCCGCGGCCAAGGAGATCAAGACCCTGATCGAAGCCTCGGTGGAACAGGTCGGCCACGGCGCGCAGCGCGTGCGCCAGGCCGGTGACACCATGGCCGAGATCGTCGCCTCGGTGCAGCGGGTGACCGACATCATGGCCGAGATTTCCGCCGCCTCGCAGGAACAGAGCGCGGGCATCGAACAGGTCAGCCAGACCGTCATCCAGATGGATGGCACCACCCAGCAGAACGCCGCGCTGGTGGAAGAAGCGAGTGCCGCCGCGCGCAGCCTGGAGCAGCAGGCCGACCGCTTGATCGAAGCGGTGGATGTGTTTGATCTGTCGAGTGCGGCGACGACGAAGGATACCTTCGCGCGCGCGGCATGACGGTGTAGCATGGGTAGCGCC
>JAFAFD010000339.1 GCA_023423675.1 Pseudomonadota bacterium
CAGCAGCCCAGCGACTGGCAGGCGCAGCTGCGGCGCTGGCGTGCGGCCATGTCCACCCGCCTGGTCTGGCGCGATCTGGCCGGCCTGGACGACGTGCCGCAGACCCTGGCCGGCGCCACCACCCACGCCGCGGACTGCCTGCGCCTGGCGCTGGACGCCCTGCAGCAGGAATTTGCCCAGCGCCACGGCGTCATCCGCGATGACGACGGCCAGCCGATGCAGCTGGTGGTGTTCGGCCTCGGCAAGCTGGGCGGTGGCGAGCTCAACTTCAGTTCCGATATCGACCTGGTCTACGCCTACGCGCAGGGCGGCGAATCCGATGGCCCGCGTCCGCTGGCCGCCGAGGAGTACTTCGCCCGCCTCGGCCAGCGCCTGGCCAAGCTGCTGGACGACACCACCGTCGATGGCTTCAGCCACCGCGTCGACCTGCGCCTGCGCCCGTTCGGCAGCGCCGGCCGCGTCGCGCTGTCGTTCGCGGCGATGGACCAGTACTTCCAGCGCGAGGGCCGCGACTGGGAACGCTATGCCTGGCTGAAGGCGCGCGCAGTGGCGGGCGACATCGCCGCCGGTGAAGCGTGGCTGCAGACCCTGCGCCCGTTCGTCTACCGCCGCTATCTGGATTTCACCGCGCTCGATGGCCTGCGCGAGATGAAGGCGGCGATCACCGCCGAAGTCGCGCGCCGCGAACTGCACGAAGACATCAAGCGCGGCGCCGGTGGCATCCGCGAAATCGAGTTCCTGTGCCAGGCGCTGCAGCTGATCCGCGCCGGGCGTGAACCGGTGCTGCGCGAGCGCCGCCTGCTGGTCGCCCTGCAGGCGCTGGTCAACGCCGGCCAGATCGCGCCGGACGATGGTGCCGCGCTGCGCGAGGCCTACCTGTTCCTGCGTCGTCTGGAAAACCGCCTGCAGATGCTGCGCGATGCACAGACCCACGTGCTGCCCAGCGACCCGCTGGATCGCCAGCGCATCGCCCTCGGCCTGGGCTACACCGACTGGGATGAGCTGCGTGCGGCACTGAGCGTGCAGCAGCAGCGCGTCAGCACCGAATTTGCCGCGCTGCTGGCCCCGCGCAAGGGCCAGGCCGCACCCGATGCGCTGGCCAGCTACTGGCGCAGCCTGCCCGCAGGCAGCAATGCCGAACTACTGGCCGAAGCTGGTTTCCTCGATGCCAGCGGCGCCGACCAGTCGCTGCGCGATTTCGCCCAGAGCACCGGCGTGAAGTCGCTGTCCGATGCAGCACGCGCGCGCCTGGACCGCGTGCTGCCGGCGCTGCTGCACGCCGCAACGCGCTCGCCGCAGCCGGATGCCGCGCTCAAGCGCGTGCTCGGCCTGCTGCAGGCGGTGCTGCGTCGAACGAGTTACCTGGCGCTGCTGGACGAACAACCCAGCGCCCTGACGCGGCTGGTGGACGTGCTGGCACGCAGCGCGCTGCTGGCCGAACGCCTGGCCGCGTACCCGCTGCTGCTGGACGAACTGCTGGACGTGCGCGTGTCCGGGCCGATGCCCGAGTTCGACGGCATGCTGGCCGAATGCCAGCAGGTGCTGCCGGTGGAAGATCCTGAGTCGCAGCTGCGCTGGCTCAATGAGACGCGGCTTGCCCTGAGTTTCCGCATGGCGATGGCCACGCTGGATGGCCGCCAGGGTGCGGTGGACAGCACCCGCCAGCTGGCCGAGCTGGCGCAGGCGGTGGTCATCACCGTGCTGACGCTGGCCGAGGCGGACATGCACGCCGCGCACGGCGTCGTGCCGGGCGGGCGCTTCGCGATCATCGGTTATGGCAGCCTGGGCGGGCTGGAGCTGGGCTTCGGTTCCGATCTGGATCTGGTGTTCCTGCACGACCATCCCGCTGGTGTGGAAGCCAGCGATGGCGCCCGCCCGCTGGAGCCAGGCCGTTGGTACGCGCGCCTGGCGCAGAAGGTGATGGCCCTGCTGGGCGCAGTCACCGCCGCCGGCCGCCTGTACGACATCGACGTGCGCCTGCGGCCGGATGGCGGCAAGGGCACGCTGGTGTCCTCGCTGGCCAGCTACACCGAATACCAGCGCGAACGTGCGTGGACCTGGGAACACCAGGCCCTGGTGCGCGCGCGCGGCGTGGCCGGTGATGCCAGCCTGCTGGCCGATTTCGAACAGGTGCGCGCGCAGACCCTGGGCCGCGAACGCGACCACGCCACGCTGTATGCCGACGTGCTGAAGATGCGCGGGCGCATGCGCACCGAACTGGACCGCAGCGATGCCGCACGGCTGGACCTTAAGCAGGGCGCCGGTGGCGTGGTTGATCTGGAGTTCCTGCTGCAGACCGGCGTGCTGGCACGCAGCGCGCAGGTGCCGGCGCTGCTGGAACCGCGTGATACGCCGTCGTTGATTGACGCGCTGGCGGTTGCGGAGTTCCTGCCGGAGGCTACGGTGCGTGCGTTGCATGGTGCACACGCCACGCTGCTGGATGTGGGCCTGGCCTGCACGCTGGACCGCCGCCCGCGGTTGGCACCGACGACACCGGCGATTGAAGAAGCGTGTGCCGCGATCAGTGCCGCGTGTGTGGCGGCCGAGCTGCCGTTTGCCTGATGGGGTGCCACGCGCGCCGTTGGTAGGTGCCGATCGTTGGTCGGCACAACCTGTCAGCCGCGATGCACCCTGAAGGAGCGTGC
>JAFAFD010000390.1 GCA_023423675.1 Pseudomonadota bacterium
GCCCGGCGCTACCGGGGTGCCGCGCCCCAGGGTAGCGCCCGGCCATGCCCGGCGGAGACCGGTCAGGGTTCAGAGCCCTTTCCGGGGGAAAGGGATCCGACCCCGGCTCAGGGTGCTACCGCCGGCGGCGCGGCCTCACCCTGTGCGGCCTGCACATCCGGGTCGGCCACGGCGGCCGACAGCCCCACCTGCGGGCCGGCACCGGCCAGCGCGGCCTCTTCGGCGGCGTGGGTCATCACCACGATGCTGATGCGGCGGTTGATCGGGTTCTGCGGGTCGGCCTTGTCAAACAGCACCGAGGAGGACAGGCCGACCACGCGGGTGATCTTGCTGTCGTCCATGCCGCCATCGACCAGCGCACGGCGCGCGGCATTGGCGCGGTCGGCGCTCAGTTCCCAGTTGCCATAGCCGCGCGCGGCCGAATAGGCGGTGATATCGGTGTGGCCGGTCAGGCTGATCCGGTTCGGCACGTGGTTCAGGTACTCGGCCAGCTCGTGCAGGATCTGCTGGGTATAGGGCTTCAGCGTGGCGCTGCCGAGGTCGAACATCGGCCGGTTCTGCTTGTCCACGATCTGGATGCGCAGGCCTTCCGGGGTCAGGTCCAGCAGCAGCTGGTCCTTGAACGGTTCCAGCGCCTGGCTGCGGCTGATCGCTTCCTGCAGCTCCTTCATCAGCGCCTCCAGCTGCTGCTTGTCGCGCTGATGCTGGTCCACCGGCTGCGGGATCGCTTCCTGCTGGTTCTGGAAGGGGTCGTTGCTGTTGCCGCGGGACACATCGGTGGCGCCGCCCAGCTTGATCATCGAGGTGCTGGCGCCGCCCGGGCCGGCCATGCCCGGTGCGGGGGTGGGGCTCTGCCCGGCCAGCGGACTCGGGTTGCGGAAGTACTCGGAGATCGCCGCGCGCTCGGGCTTGCTGGTGCTGGCCATCAGCCACAGCACCAGGAAGAAGGCCATCATCGCAGTCACGAAGTCGGCGTAGGCCACTTTCCACGAACCGCCGTGATGGGCGGCATGGCCACCCTTCTTGACCCGGCGGACGATGACGGTGGGCTTGTTCTCGGCCATGGCTTACTTGACCGTCTTCAGGTGCTGCTCGAAATCTGAGAACGCCGGGCGCACGTTCGACGGCAGGGTCTTGCGGGCGAATTCCAGGGCGATCTTCGGGTTGTAGCCGCGCAGGCAGGCCAGCAAAGCGGTCTTCACCGATTCGTAGATGCGGCTGTCCTGCTCGGCGCGCGCTTCCATCGCCGAGGCCATCGGGCCGATGAAACCGTAGCCCAGCAGGATGCCGAGGAAGGTACCGACCAGGGCGCCTGCCACGTGGCCACCCACTTCGACGATGTCGCCGCCGATCGAGCCCATGGTGATGACGATGCCCAGCACGGCCGCCACGATGCCGAAACCGGGCAGGCCGTCGGCCACCTTGTTCATCACCTGCGAGGGCGCCATCGCTTCGGCGTGGTGCTTTTCCAGCTCCAGCTCCAGCAGCGGCTCCAGTTCGTGCGGCTCGATGTTGCTGCCGATCATCAGGCGCAGGCAGTCGGTGATGAAGTCGATCAGGTGGTGGTCGGCCTGCACCTTCGGGTAGTTGGCGAACAGGGCGCTATCGGCCGGGCGCTCGACGTGGTCTTCCAGCGCCATGAAGCCTTCGCGGCGTGCCTTGTTCAGCAGTTCATAGAGCAGGCTGAGGACGTCGATGTAGTCCTGCTGCTTGTAGCGCGGGCCCTTGAACACGCCGATCGCCGCCTGCAGCGTCTGCTTGACCGTCTTGGCCGGGGTGCCGACCAGGAACGCACCGACGGCCGCGCCGCCGATGATGACCAGTTCGTAAGGCTGCCAGAGGGCACCCAGGCGGCCGTGGGCGCCCAGGTAGCCGCCGAGGACGCTGATGATGACGACCAGGAATCCAACGATGATGAGCATGACGCGACGCAGGGAGAGGGGATATCTCCTTGTCGGCCTGACACCGGTGTTTCTGAAGAAGGAATTCTGTGAAGTCGGTCAGCGGGGGTGATCAGCCCGCCGTTCCGGCCTCGGCGCCTTCACGCTGCAGGGGATTGGGCCAGGGCTCGCCGTTGCCGACGAAGGAAAGTGAGACCGAGTTCAGGCAGTGGCGCTCGAAGGTGGGCGGCGGGCCGTCCGGGAATACGTGGCCCAGATGGCTGCCGCAGCGGGCGCAGGTGATCTCGGTGCGGACCATGCCGTGGCTGGTGTCGCGGATCTCGGTCACGTGCGCCGGGTCGTAGGGCGCGAAGAAGCTGGGCCAGCCGGTGCCCGAATCGAACTTGGTGCTGGAGCGGAACAGCGGCAGCGCGCACAGGCGGCAGCAGTAGACGCCCTCGCGCTTGTTGTCGAGGAACACGCCGCAGAACGGGGCCTCGGTGCCGTGCTGCAGCAGCACGCGGCGTTCCTCGGCGCTCAGGCCGGCCACCAGGGCGTCGGTCTGGGTGGCGGTGGGGGGCGTCAGGTCGAAAGCGCTCATGCCGGCTCCGTGGGGGTGTGGCCTGGGGATGCCGGCAAACGTGGGGGTGCGCGGCGGCCGTTGCAAGTGTGATGGCCATTCATGGCCGGCACACAGGCCCCGGCGCAAGGTGGAGGCCTCACACGAAGGAGCGTGCCATGACACCGCGTCTTGCCCTGCTGTTGACTGCCCTGCTGCCGCTGGCTGCCCAGGCCCAGGTGCCCACGTCCTCCAGCCCGACCGCCCCGCGCAGCACGAACAGCGTGAACC
>JAFAFD010000029.1 GCA_023423675.1 Pseudomonadota bacterium
GCTGAAAGCGGACCGATCCCCGCTTAACAGGCGCGTATCTGGGCATCCTCAGAGGCTGCCGGCCAGCGGCCGGCACTACCGTGCGCGTCTGCTGGGAGGGCCTGAGCCCCTCCAACAACACAGTTGCTCCATCCAGAGACGGATTCACGGCGTCCCCTGCGCAGGCCACCCGCCCGGCCCACCCAAGTAATCCGCCCACCAGCCACGAGGGGGCTCCGCCGATGGCAGCCAACCGCGCGCCAGCGCCGCTCTCAGCCGGAATGCCTGAAACATGCACTCGCTCACGGATTGCCACGGCAATTGATGACAACGTTGTCCCCACTTGGCCCCGGACTCTCTCCCCGGCCAGCCAGGTACCCCGTCCGCCCCCACCGTCGCCCTTCCCCGGGCGATGTCCGGACCTGCGTCACGCGCGATGCCATCCGGCCCGCGCGCCACCGGAAGTCGGAGATACACCATGTACGACAAGCTTGTGCAGAGTGCCGATGTACGCAGTGCCGAACGTTCCTCCCATTCACCCCGCCCGCGCCGCCTGGCCTGGCTGCTGGCTCTGGCCGCCGGGGCGGCCGCCCTGCCCGGCCTGGCCCAGGCCGCCAGCTGTGCCGGCGTGGCGCAGTGGGACCAGGCCAAGATCTACCGGGCCGGCGACACCCTGCAGAAGGGAGGGGTCCTGTACCGGGCGAACCAGGACATCTGGAACGCACCGCCGGACCACCCGGCCGGCGCGCCCTACTACACCAATCTAGGCGCCTGTGATGGCAGCGGCGCCAACCAGCCGCCGGTGGTCAGCCTGACCTCGCCGGCCAATGGCGCCACCTTCAGCGCCGGCAGCACGGTCACGGTCAGCGCCACGGCCAGCGACCCGGACGGCAGCGTCAGCAAGGTCGAGTTCTTCCGCGATGGCAGCTCGATCGGCGTCGACACCAGCGCGCCCTATAGCGCCAGCTGGGCCAACGCAAGCGCCGGCAGCCACACCCTGCGCGCGGTGGCCACCGACAACAACAACGCCACCACCAGCACGCCCACCATCACCATCACCGTCAACGCGGCCAGCGGCGATACCACCGCGCCCAGCGTGCCCGGCGGCCTGGCCGTGGGCACCCGCACCGCCAGCAGCATCGCGCTGAGCTGGAGCCCGTCCACCGACAACACCGGCGGCAGCGGCCTGGCCGGCTACGACGTGTACCGCAACGGCAGCCTGGTCGGCTCACCCTCCAGCGCCAGCTACGTCGATGGCGGCCTGAGCGCCTCGACCACTTACCGCTACCGGGTACGCGCCCGCGACAACGCCGGCAACGCCTCGGCACAGGGCTCCGAGATGAGCGCCACCACGCTGGCCGCCAGTGGCGGCGACACCGGCAAGCGGGGCATCGGCTACTTCACCCAGTGGGGCATCTACGGCCGCAACTACCGGGTGAAGAACATCGACAGCAGCGGCTCGGCCGCGCGCCTGACCCACATCAACTACGCCTTCGGCAACGTGCGCAACAATCGCTGCGAAGTGGGCATCACCCAGCCCTCGGACCCCAACACCGGCGCCGGCGGCGATGCGTTCGCCGATTACAGCAAGGCGTTCGGCGCGGGTGAGAGTGTCAGCGGCGGCGCCGATACCTGGGACCAGCCGCTGCGCGGCAACTGGAACCAGCTCAAGCAGCTCAAGGCCAAGTACCCGAACCTGAAGGTGCTGATCTCGCTGGGCGGCTGGACCTGGTCACGCGGCTTCTCCAGCGCGGCACGCCCGGAGAACCGCCAGGCCTTCGTGGCCTCCTGCATCGATGCCTACATCAAGGGCAACCTGCCGGTGACCGACGGTGCCGGGGGTTCCGGGGCAGCGCTGGGTGTGTTCGACGGCATCGACATCGACTGGGAGTACCCGGTGGCCTGCGGCATCGAGTGCGGCAAGCCGGAGGACAACGCCAACTTCACCGCACTGATGGCCGAGTTCCGCCGCCAGCTCGATGCGGTGCGGCCGGGCCTGCTGCTGACGGTGGCCGTGGGTGCGGGCATCGACAAGGTCCGCGTCACCGACCCGGCGGCGTACCACCCGTACCTGGACTACATCAACGTGATGACCTACGACTTCCACGGCGCGTGGGATGCGAAGACCAATCACCAGTCGGCGCTGTTCGATTCGCCGAATGATCCGTCCACCGGCGACCAGAAGCTGTACAACAGCAACGACGCCATCGAGGCCTTCATCAGCCGCGGCGTGCCGGCGGCCAAGCTCAACCTGGGCATCGGCTACTACGGCCGTGGCTGGACCGGCGTGGCCAGCGGCAACAACGGCATGTACCAGACCGCCGGCGGCGCTGCACCGGGTACCTACGAGGCCGGCATCGAAGACTGGAAGGTGCTGAAGAACCTGGCCTGGCAGGGCTACACCGACAATACCGCCGGCGCCACCTGGATCTACAACGGCAGCACGCTGTGGAGCTTCGACACCCCGGCCAACATCACCCGCAAGATGGGCTATGTGAAAACGCAGGGCCTGGGCGGCGCGTTTGTCTGGGAATTCAGTGGTGACGATGCGCAGGGCACGCTGACCAAGGCGGTCAGTGATGGCCTGAAGTAAGCAGGATGCCGGGGGCGCCCCGTGCGCCCCCGGTTGCCCGGCTGCCCGGCTGCCGGCGCGAAATCTGCAAGCCGGCAACCCGCCTTCGTGTCATACATCGCAGCCACTTCATCCTGGATGCGTGCATGGCCTTCGCTGCCCCCCTTCCTCCATTGCTGTCGCCGGGCCTGGTCCTCAGCGTCGACAGAAAGCTCGCCAGCCTCCCTGCGGCGCCGCGCCCGGTAACCGTGCAACTGCCCCTGCAAGGGATTGCCAACGCACCCGCCGCACTTTCCCGCACGCCCCAGCCTGCGGCGGACAGTGGACCGCGGCTGCTGCGCCCCGGCCATGTAAGCAACCTACGCGCACAGTGGGAAGCACGCACTGCGCCTGCCCCGGCGCAGGAAGCCGCGCCCCGTTGCCAAGCGCAGCAGACCTATCGGCAGCCACCATTGCCGCCCGCGGCGACGTTCATGCTGACGCCCGCGTTCGAGGGCGCCCCGGCCATTACGGTCAATACCGAATTGCCCTCGCTGGCGTTGCTGGCGACCATGGACGAGCACCGCCGTGAACACGCCGATGCCTTCCAGTGGAACCCGCTGCTGCAGGCCGGACGGCCCTACGCCCCGCGAGCACGGGAGCTGCACCCGCACGGCATCCAGGCGCGTATGCTGGGAGGGCCAATGGGCGCAGGCGAGCCGCCGGTCATCACCCACACGCCGGAACGTTTTGCCCAGCGCGTCGCGGTGGAGCAGTTGCGGCAGGTACTGGCGGCCTACATCCAGATCAAGCGGGACGCTGGCGTCGCCGACCCGCACGGTGGCACCTGACGCGGCCGCGTGCGAGAAATCTGGAAGCGTGAGCGGGGGGCCGGTGGGATAAAGCGCACCGTCCCCCTACTTGCAGGCCACGCATGGCTCAGATCATCCCCTCGGCGCCGTGGTTTGCCGGCGCTGCCACCATCGACGTCGCTAACGGCGAGGGCAGTGCCAAACCCGCGCAGCCCCCTCGCCTGCCCTTGGATGCGGTCAGCAACACCAGCGAGGGGCCCAGCAGGTCCGCGCGCCGTGACACGCCGCCGCGGCTGACGCCGGGCTTCGTCGCCACGCGCGCCGCCCTGTGGGAGGCTCACGCGTCGTCGTCGAAAACGCCGCCACGCCCCTACGCTCGCCGCAGTGATGCAACGGGCGCTGCATCCGTGCGTGGCACCGATGCCCGCCAGATCGCCCCACTGGCAAGAAAAGCGGGCCTGCGGATGCAGGCAGGCGAGCGCTCCCTGCGCAGCCATGACGAACGCCACCCCACCCGCCTCGTTGCGGAGGCGGAACGGCAGATGCTGCGCAGTGCCGTGGCCGATCGCCCGCTCAGGAGCGAACTGCATCCCAACGGCGTCCTGGCACGCGCCACCACCGAGGCCGTGCAGCACACGCTGGCGCTGGCGCTGGATGATATCTGCAACCGCCGCAACGACGCGGACATCGCATTGATTGCAGAGCTGCATGCGCGCTGCGCACCGGCGGCGGCACCCACGGTAGCGGACGAACCCGCGGCGAGCACGGACATCTTCGGCGATGACTGGTCCGATGCGGTGTACACGGCCGACGAACAGCAGGCATTGGATGCCATCTTCGAGCAGGAAGAAGCGCAGTGGCGATCCCGCTGGGACAGCCCAGCGACAGCGGCCGACTCAGCAGCGGACACCGCGCAGGCCTGCACGACGGAACCAACGAGCCTGCTTGAGCAGATCCAGCGATTCCATGCGACCGGAGGACTGCGCAGCACCCACCTGGCATCTTCGGAAAAGACGCCGGAGCGGCCTGCGCTGCTGAGTGAGATCGAGGGTTTCGACAGGAGCAGGAACCTGCGCAAGGTCACCCCCGATGACCGGCCCAGCAACGATGGCGGCAAGGCTGGCGCGCTGCATGAGGGCGCCAAGCGCATGTTCGAGCGACACTTCAGCGGGGTTGTTCAATCCACGGAGGGCGACGACAGCGATTCGGGGTGGGACAGCGATGCATGACGGCGTGGCGCGGGAAACCGCCATGCGCCCCTCATGGCCCGGCGCTACCTGACGCCGCGCCCGGCGGCGCTGCGGTCAGCGCTTGGCGGACAGCTTCTCCAGCGCCGCGCGCAGCTGCGCCGGCGGCAGATACCCCCCCAGCTGGGTGCCGTCGGGCGCAAAAATGGCCGGCGTGCCGTTGACGCCCAGTTGCTGGCCCAGCGCGTACTGCATCGCCACCGGGTTGGTGCAGTTCTTTGCCGGCACCTGGCCGCCACGCTTGGCGTTGGTCAGTGCCTGCCTGCGGTCAGCCGCGCACCAGACCGAAATCATGTCGATATAGTCCTTGCTGCCCAGCCCCATGCGCGGGAAGGCCAGGTATTCCACGGTGATGCCGTTGCGGTTGAGCTCGGCGATGTCCTGGTGCAGCTTGCGGCAGTAACCACATTCGATGTCGGTGAACACGCTGATGGTGTACCTGGCGTTGGGCGCGGCGAACACGATACGGTCGCCGTGGTTGGCTTTGGCCAGCAACGCGCGACGGTAGCCGAGCAGGCCTTCGCTGTTGGCCGGCCCCTTGGCCTGGGTGTCATAGGGCTGCGACTGGAACAGATAGCGGCCATCATCGGACACGTACAGCAGCTGGCCCGACACCAGCACTTCGCGGAACCCGGGGAATGGCGCCGCGCCGATGTAATCAACGTTGGAGCCGGGGATCAGCGAGACCAGTGCCGCACGCACCTTCTGCTCCGCCGCGCCGGCAGGGGCCGCGTTGGCCGCGGATGTCGGTGCCGTCGTGGCCTTGGCGGCCGGTGGCGCGGTCTGCGCACAGGCGGTCAGGCTGAGGGTACCCAGCAGGGCGGCAATCGCAAATCGAAGCATGGGGCGGGTCCATCAGAGGGTCTGCTGCCGATTCTCGCACACCGGCCGTGGCCATCCCGCTCGCGCCGATGCGCGATTTCTGCAAGCAGGACAGGCCCGCGACGGCAACCATCCAGGTGTCATCTTCCAGTGCTGCCGACATGCCCTCCATCTCTCCCTCGCTCCCGCTGATGTTCAAGGCCCACGTGCTGGGCAGCGTGACTGCCCGGGTCGCACTGGATGCGCAGCGCTCAAGTCCGCGCAGCTTCACTGCGGCCATGGAGGCGATCAGGAATGCCGAATCGAAGCTTGCACGCCACGTCAGCCGCCAGACGCTGCCGGTGATGCGCCTGCAGGAGAAAGCGCTGAAGCTGGCCGATCTGCGCTGCAGGCTCTACAACGAGACGTCGCCGCTGGAACGCGCCACTGCAGTGGAAACGGTGCTCACCAATGTGCGCAACGTGCAGAGGCATGGCAGTGCTGGCGCGCTGATGATGGCGCAGCTTTGCGGCCCCGAACAGGTGCTGCTGCGTCGGCGGGATGTGCTGAGCAGCCGGTTCTGGGCCGGTGAACTCAACCAGCGTGGGGTCTTCAGGCAGCAGGTGGAGCAACTGGTCGAGCTTGAGCGTGGCTACGTTCCTGCCGGCTACCCGACGGAACAGATCATCCACAGCATCTTCAACCACCTGGAACGCGCTTGTCCGCAGGCGCCCACCTTCGACCCCCAATCAAGCGTCCTGGCGCGTTTCAGGCAGGATGTCCTGGGTACGCAGACGCTCCGCGCCGAGACCTCAACTCCGGCCTGAGCCCGCTGCCGTTCAGCCGCGCGGGTGATGCCGCGCGTGCAGCTTCTGCAGGTGTTCGCGTGCCACCAAGGTGTAGATCTGGGTGGTGGAGAGTGATCTGTGGCCCAGCAGCATCTGCAGCGCGCGCAGGTCCGCGCCCCGGTTCAACAGGTGGGTGGCGAAGCTGTGGCGCAGGCCGTGCGGGCTGATCCGCGCCGGATCGATGCCGGCCACCTGCGCATGGCGCTTGACCAGGTGCCAGAACGCCTGCCGGGTCAACGCGTGCAGGGTGGGTTCGACGAACAGCGGGGTCTGCCCATCGGCCAGCGCGTGCACCTTGCCCTTGCCCACCAGCTGCGGCCGCGACTGCTGCAGATAGCGTTCCAGCCAGTGCTGCGACTCCTCGCCCAGCGGGACCAGGCGTTCCTTGCTGCCCTTGCCGGTCACCCGCAGCACGCCCTGGCGCAGGTTGACCGCGGTGGCCGGCAGCAGCACCAGCTCGCTCACGCGCAGGCCGGCGGCATACATCAGCTCCAGCATGGCGCGGTCGCGAAGGCCGAGCGGACTGTCGATGTCCGGCGCGGCCAGCAGGGCGTCGATCTGGCTTTCAGCCAGCGCCTTGGGCAGCAGCCGGGGCAGCTTGGGCGGATCCAGCAGCGCGCTGGGGTCTTCGCTGCGCTCGCCGCGGCGCACGCCATCGGCGAAGAACGCGCGCAGCGCCGACAGCAGGCGCGCGTTGCTGCGCGGCGACCAGCCATGGCGGGTGCGCCAGGCCAGGTAATCGAACAGGCCCGGGCGTTCGATGCCGGCCAGGCCGCCCTCGCGGCCATCCATCCAGCGCGCGAGCCCTTCCAGGTCGCGCCGGTAGCTGTCCAGGGTGGCGCGGGCCAGGCCGTTCTCGGCCCAGATCGCATCGAGGAAGCGCTGGATGCGCACGCTGTCGTCGGCGCGCAGTTCCGGCAGCTGGGTGACCAGTTGGCGGCGTTCGGCAGGGGTGGAAATGACGGCCATGCGTGCAGGATACGAGGGCCACTGCGGGCGCGGCCAGCTTTGCGTATGCTCGGCGCATGTCCTGCCCTGCCACCGACACGGCCACTGCGGCCGCCACCGAAACGCCCCGCCCGCGTGCGCTGCTGCCGTGGCGCGTGCTGGCCATGGTCTATGACGCGTTGCCGGTGCTGGCGCTGTGGATGCTGGCCGGCACGCTGTTCACCCTGGCCTACACCTTCAGCGGCCATGCGCAACGCGAGAACATCGCGCCCTTCAGCGCCTGGCAGTGGCTGCTGTGGGCGGTGTGCTGGGCGGTGACCGGGTGGTACGCCACGGCCAGCTGGCAACGCGGCGGGCAGACCCTGGGCATGCGGCCGTGGCGGCTGAAGCTGGAATCACGTGATGGCACGCCGCTGCGGCGCCGCCAGCTGTGGCTGCGCTACGCGGTGGCCACGCTGTCGCTGCTGCTGGGCGGGCTTGGGTTCTGGTGGGCGTGGCTGGACCGGCAGCGCCTGACCTGGCATGACCGCGCCAGCGGCACCCGCGTGGTGCGGATGCCGAAGCGCTGAGAAAACCCGCCGGGCATGGCCGGCGCTACCTGCGCCGGAACAGCCAGCCGGATACCGCCAGCATCACGATGGGTGGCAACGCGTAGGCAATGCGGTAATCGAATTTCAGCGCACCGGCCATGCGCCCGAAGAACAGCTGCAGCAGCCAGAAGCCCAGCGCGAACAGGATGCCCAGGAACAGGCGCTTGCCCATGCCGCCGCTGCGCAGCGAACCGAACGCGAACGGCACGGCGGCCAGGCACAGCGCAAGCACGTTCAGCGGGTAAAACCAGCGGCTCCAGTAGATATCCTCGAAATCGCGGGCATCCAGGCCGTTGCGCTCGCGGTATTCGATGCTGGTGCTCAACTCGCTCAACTTCAGGTTGCGCGGCTTGGCGATGCCGGTCGCCAGCGCGCCGGCATCCAGCTTGGAATCCCAGGGCTCGCGTGCGGCTTCCTCGCGGGTCGCGCCACGCTCGGCGAAGGTGTCACGCTTGACCCCGGTGAGCACCCAGCCGTCCTTGTCGTGCTCGGCGGTGGCGGCGTGGGTCAGTGAGGCGATGTTGCCGTCCTCGGCGATGCGGTACAGGCGCACGTCGCGCAGAATCAGCCGTGTGCCCTTGTCACCGACCAGCTGCTCTTCGCCGCTGGCGGCGTTGAGGAAGGTGTCACCCTCGCGTGCCCACAGGCCCGAATAGCGGGCCGTGGTCGCATTGGTGCCCCACTTGGCGCTCATCTTCAGCGCGTCGGCGCGGTTCTGGCCCCACGGCCCGAGGGTCTCGGCACTGATCACCATCAGGCCGGTCAGCAGCGAAAGGGCAATCGCCACCGAGACACTGAGGCGCTTGCGCGACAGGCCCAGCGCGCGCAGCGCGGTGAGCTCGGAGGTGGCGGCCAGCTGGCCCAGGCCCATCAGCGCGCCGATCACCGCGGCGGTCGGGAAGAAGGTGTAGGCCCGACGAGGCACGGTGTACAGCACCCAGGCCGCGGCATGACCCAGCGAATAGCCGTTCTTGCCGATGTCCTTGAACTCACCGGAGAAGGCCATCACCACGTCCAGGCCGGTCAACACCGCCCAGGTGAGCAGCACGGTGGTGAACACCGCACGGCCCAGGTAGAAATCGAAACGCATCGGTCGCAGCTTCATGCGCGGGCTCCCTTCGGGCGCGCCAGGCGGCCATCGCGGAAATACATCCACAGCGCGAAGCCAAGCAGCGGCAGGGTCAGCCACCACAGGCCGACGGCAGGCGGAATCCTGCCGTTGGCGATCCAGCCACTGCCGATGAACATCAGGTTGGTGCCGACCATGTAGGCCAGCAGGGCCAGCATCATCCGGCCATAGCGCTGCTGGCGCGGCGAGCTGCGGCCCAGCGGCACGGTCAGCAGGGCGAAGGCCAGGGCAATCAGCGGCGGGGCGATGCGGCGGTGCAGCTGGGCCTTGGCCTCGGCGCGGTCGTCACCCAGCAGCTGCAGGGTCGGCATCATCTCGGGGTCATCCTCGTCCTTGGCCTGGGCGCCGTCGGGCAGGGCCACGTCATTGCGGGCGAAGGTCGCCAGGCGGTAATCCAGCGCGCCGGCCAGCGGGCCTTCCACCTGGTGGCCGTCATCCAGCTCCAGGAAGCGCTGCTGCTTGCCCTCGAAGAACATGCGGCCGCCGGCGGCGGAGACCACCTCCAGGCGGTCGTCCTTCTGCCGCTGCAGGAACACCCGGCCCAGCGTCGTGCCATCGGGCGAGATCGAGGACAGGTAGACCACCCCGCCATTGGGCAGCGAGGTAAAGCGGCCCGGCTCCAGGCCGGCCATCAGCACGCTGCGGTTGGCGTCCTGGATCATCTGCTCGGCGGTGCGGCCGGCCCAGGGGCCCAGCCACAGCGAGCAGGCGCCAACCAGCAGCACCACCGGCACCACCAGCATCAGCAGCGGCCGCAGCAGGCGCTTGGGCCCTACGCCAATGGCGGTGATGACCGCCATTTCCGAATCGCGGTACAGGCGGGCGATGGACAGCAGCAGGCCCAGCATCAGTGCCAGTGGCAGGATCAGCGGCATGTAGGCGATGAACTGCAGGCCCAGCT
>JAFAFD010000216.1 GCA_023423675.1 Pseudomonadota bacterium
CCACAATGCGGTAGCGCCGGGCCATGCGGCGGTTGCTTGATGCCGCGCTACGCGCTCGCCGGGCACGGCCCGGCGCTACCGGCCGTACAACGCCTTGCGCGGGGCGCCGGTCAGTTCGGCGGCCAGCTTGGCGGCGGTCGACGGCGGCAGGTGCTCGCTCAGCTTGGAGTAGACGTGGCGGCCGTGCGCCAGCTGCGCTTCGGCGTCGTCGCCGGCGCCCTGCACCATCACCACGAACTCGCCCTTGCGCTGGTTCTCGTCGGCCTCGACCTTCGCCAGCAGGCCGGCCAGGTCACCATCCAGCACGGTCTCGAACAGCTTGGTCAGCTCGCGCGCCAGCACCGCCGGGCGCTCGGCACCGAAGATCGCCGACATGTCCGCCAGCGATTCGGCGATGCGGTGCGAGGATTCGTAGAACACCATCGTGCGCACTTCGCCGGCCAGCGCCTGCAGGCGGTCGCGGCGGCCACTGGCCTTGGCTGGCAGGAAGCCTTCAAAGGTGAAGCGGTCGCTGGGCAGGCCGGCCACGCTGAGCGCGGCGATGGCCGCGCAGGCACCGGGGATGGGGCTGACCTTGATGCCGGCCGCGCGCGCGGCGCGGACCAGGCGGAAGCCGGGATCACTGACCAGCGGCGTGCCGGCGTCGCTGACCAGGGCCAGCGACTCGCCGGCCTGCAGGCGCGCCACCAGGCGCTGCGACAGGGCCTCTTCGTTGTGCTCGTGCAGGGCCACCAGCGGCTGCTGGATGCCGAAATGGGACAGCAGCTGGCCGCTGCGGCGGGTGTCTTCGGCACAGATGGCCGCCACCGAGCGCAGCACCTCCTGCGCGCGCGGGCTCAGATCGGCCAGGTTGCCGATCGGCGTGGCGACGACATACAGGGTTGGCACACTCATTTCAGCGGTACTCACGGGGCAAGGGTAGAATCCTAGCGTGTACCTGGCCAAGGCCGCTGCCCTCATCGCATGGACCCGATCATGAACAAGCCCGCCGCACGCATCTCCGCCCTGTCGTTGTCGCTGATGCTTCTGGCCGGTTGTGCCACCACCAGCCTTACCAGTGCCCCCGAATCGCCGGCCCAGAGCCAGGCGCTGGCGCTGATCGAACAAGGCAAGCCGCGCGACGCTGCCCTGCAGCTGGAAGCGCAGGCCGCCACCCTGCGCGGCGGTGCCCGCAGCAACACCCTGGCCGATGCGGCCTGGGCCTGGCACCTGGCCGGTGACAGCGCCCGCGCGCGCAGCCTGCTGGGCCAGCTGACCGCCCGCCAGCTGTCCGGCGCCAGCCTGCAGCGTTTCCAGCTGACCAGCGCCGAGCTGGCCCTGGCCGACAAGCAGCCGGCACAGGTGCTGGTCCTGCTGAAGGACGCGGGTGACAACGTGCACCCCAGCCTGCGCACGCGCTGGCACCTGGCCCGCGCCGAGGCACTGCAGGCCAGCGGTGACAGCTTCGCTGCCGCCTCCGAGCGCGCCCGTGCCCACGCCGGCCTGGCCGGTACCGCCCGCAGCGAGAACCAGGCCGCCATCTCCGGCCTGCTCGGCACGCTGGACGACGCCACCCTGCGCAGCCGTGCCGCCGCGCTGCCGGCCAACGACCCGCTGTACAACTTCGCCGGCCGTGCGCTGATCGCCCGTGGCCTGCCGCTGCCGCGCCCGTTCGACCGCGACGGCGCCGCCCAGTTCGATACCAGCAAGCGCCCGCCGGCGATGAGCGATGGCTACCGTCCGCCGGCGAAGATGGCCGTGCTGCTGCCGCTGAGCGGCCGCCTGGCTACCGCCGCACAGCCGGTGCGCGATGGCCTGCTGGCCGCCTATTACGGTGAAAGCCGCCGCCGCCCGGAGATCAACTTCTTCGATACCGCCGGTACCCCGGCCGGTGCGCTGGCCGCCTATGACAAGGCCGTGGCCTCCGGTGCCGACTTCGTGGTCGGCCCGCTGGGCCGCGACGAAGTGGATGCGGTCTACGGCCGCCAGCCGCTGCAGGTGCCGGTGCTGGCCCTGAACCGCGGCAAGGATGCGCCGCCGGCCGGCAGCGCCGGTTTCTCGCTGGCGCCGGAAGACGACGGCATCGTCGCCGCCGAATACCTGCGTGGCCGCGAGCGCAACCGCGCCCTGGTCATCAGCAGCAACGACGACACCGGCCGCCGTGCCGCTGCCGCCTTTGCCCAGCGTTTCGCCCAGCGCGGGGGCCAGGTGGCCGCCACGGTCGCTGTGGTCGACGCGGTGGGTGATGTCAGCGCGCAGGTGCGCAATGCCGGCCAGATCGATGCCGTGTTCCTGGCCGTGCGTGCCCCGCAGGCACGCCTGCTGGCACCGCAGCTGGCCCTGGCCGGTGCCGGTGGCGCAACGCGCGTCGGCACCAGCCAGCTGACCACCGGCAGCGGCAAGGCCGAGGAAGACGTGGCGCTGGACGGCATCATCTACCCGAACGAAGCCTGGAACGTGCGCAGCGTGTCCGGCCTGCCGTCGGCCGCGCAGGTGGGCCAGACCCTGCCCAGCGCACGCGGTGCCGCCGGCCGCCTGTTCGCCTTCGGTGCCGATGCGTGGAAGATCAGCGCCTATCTGGAAAAGCTGTCGAACGAGGGTGGCCTCGATGGCGCCACCGGCACGCTGTACCTGGACAGCAACGGCAACATCCTGCGCCAGCCGGCGTGGTCCACCTTCAGTGGTGGCCGCCCGATGCCGATCGTCGGTGGTCGCTGAGCACCTGCAACGGGGCTCGGCGGTGGAAGCCGCCGCCGAGCAGCACCTGCAACAGGCCGGGTTGCAGCCGCGCGCACGCAACGTGCGCTACCGCGGTGGCGAACTGGACCTGGTGATGGACGACGCGGGCACCGTGGTGTTCGTGGAAGTGCGTTACCGCGCACGCGCGGATTTCGGTGGCGGCGCGGCCTCGGTGGATGCGCGCAAATGCCGGCGCCTGGCCCATGCCGCGCTGCTGTACCTGCAAGCGCACCCTGCCCTGGCCGATGCGCCGTGCCGTTTCGATGAGGTGGAGGCCAGTGGCGATCCGCCGCAGCTGCGCTGGCTGCGCGATGCGTTCCGGTTGGATGATTGCTGATGATCACCCATTGCCGGCCAGCGGCCGGCAC
>JAFAFD010000226.1 GCA_023423675.1 Pseudomonadota bacterium
CCCCGTTGCCTCCAAGCGGGGGCAACCCACCAACAGCACCCACCAACAGCGGCCGGTCCCAACAGCACGCAGGAAACTGTCGAAGGCGGGGTGGCTACGGAATGCAGGCCTTAGACGTTGCCGTTGCCGTTGCATTGAGCAGGTGCAGGGCGCAGCCCTGCCGATCATCCCAACACCACCCGCCGTCCCTCGCGCGCACTCTCCATCCCCGCCTCCAGCAACCGCATCAGCTGCAGCGCCTGCTCCGCACTCACCGTCGGCTCGCCCTCGCCACGCATCGCCGCCGCAAACTGCGCATACAGCCGACGGTAGTCGCCCGGCTGGTTGTCCACCGTCGTGCGCTGCACGTTGTCCTCCGCATCACAACGCAGCAGCTCGCCATGCCGCGGGTCGATGCCCCAGCCGGGCGCGCCCGGTGCCACGCCACGGCGCAGCTGCGCTTCCTGCACGTCCAGGCCGTGCTTGACCCAGCTGCCGTCGCGGCCATGCACCGCGAAATGCGGCGTCGGCGCCGCCACCAGCGAACCGGCATGCACGATCGCGCGATGCCGTGGGTAATGCAGCACCGCATGGAAATAGTCGACGCCGCTGCCGCCTTCGCGCTGCACCGCCAGATCGGCGTCGATCGCCTGCGGCCATCCGAACAGCACCAGCATCTGGTCCAGCAGGTGCGGGCCAAGGTCGTACCACAGGCCGCTGCCGGGTCCTTCCTGTTCGCGCCAGCGATCGCGCACCTGCGGCCGGTAGCGATCAAAGTGCGCGTGGCATTCGGCCACCTCGCCCAGCGTGCCCTCGGCCAGCAGCGCCTGCAGGGTGAGGAAATCCGCATCGAAGCGCCGGTTCTGGAACACCGTGGCGATGCGCCCGGCATCGCGCGCGGCGGCCAGCACCGTTTCCGCTTCGGCCACGTCCAGCGCGAACGGCTTGTCGACCAGCACGTGCTTGCCGGCGGCCAATGCGGCAATTGCCAGCGGCGCGTGCTGCTCGTTCGGCGTGGCGATCACCACCGCGTCCACGGCGGGGTCATCAAACACCTCCTGCGCGGTGGCGCGCACGTGCACATCGCTGAAGCTGCGCAGCAGCGTGTCGCGCTGCGAACTGACGATGCTGTGCAGGGCCAGCCCGGGCGTGTGCTGGATGAGCGGGGCGTGGAAGACACGGCCGGCCAGGCCGTAGCCGATCAGGGCCAGTTGCAGGTCGGGGCGCATGGGGGCGGCTCCGCAGGGTGGGGGAGTCAAAGCGTAGAACGAGGCCACGGGCGAGGCAAAACTGAATGGTTACCGATGCTTTTCGCGGATTCACGGCGGCGTGACTCCGGCCCGACGCGTGCAACACAGGCACCTGTTCAGACTGGCAGCACATCCAGAAGGAGCACCGCACGATGAGCAACCTGACCCGTACCCTGATTGCTTCGTCCCTTACCCTGGGCCTGGCCCTGTCTTCCTCGGCGGTCATGGCCAAGGACCCGCCGAAGGCCGACCATGCCGCGATGACCCATGCGGATCGCCACGACTCCAACGAGCCGGTGACCGACAGCTGGATCACCACCAAGGTGAAGGCCGACCTGCTGGCCAGCAGCAATGTCCCGGGCACCGAAGTGAAGGTGGAAACGGTCAACGGCGTGGTCAGCCTCAGCGGCACCGTTGCCACCCAGGCCGAGAAGGACAAGGCCGTGACCACCGCCAAGGGCATTAAGGGCGTGACCCGCGTAGATTCGGCCGCGCTGAAGGTCAACGCCGCCGCCAAGCGCTGATCCCGGCGCTCGCTTGAAGTGGACAGGGGCGTCCCGCGAGGGGCGCCCTTGTCGTGCTGCCTCTGCCCGATTCTCCCGGAGTGAACGGCTGCGCTATATTGGCGGCATCGCTTCGTTGACGATGGATCATGGCGCTGGTGTTCAGTGATGACATCTGGGACCGTTGGCGGTTGCCTGCTCTGGCACTCGCTGCTGCTGCGATCATCATCGTCCCCTGGCTGACCCTGCGTCAGCTGCAGCAGGACAACGAACAGGCGATGGCCTGGGTCAGCCACACGCAGGCGGTCGGCGTGGCGCTGCAGCAGCTGCAGGCCGACGTGCGCGACGTCGAGTCGGCGGCGCTGACCCTGTCCAAGGGCGTGGATGCGCCCGGCCTGCGCGAGCGCATGGCCAAGGCCAATGACATTCCCGGGCGGCTGACCGAGCTGGCCCGGATGACCCGCGACAACCCCGACCAGCTGATCCGCATCGGCCGCATCGAGTCGATGCTGGAAGGGCGCATGGCGCTGGCCCGCCAGCTGGCGCGCTCGGAACCCAACACCGACCAGCGCGAGCTGGTGCAGGACCTGAGCACGCGCTACCCGATCCGTGGCCTGGTGGAAGAACTGCAGGCCAGCGAACAGAAGCTGCTGGCGGCGCGTGCCGAACAGGCGGCGCGCCAGCGCAGGCAGACCGAGCTGGTGTCGTGGAGCTCGCTGGTGGTACAGCTGTGCCTGCTGGGCCTGGTGCTGTGGCTGCTGCAGCGGCAGATCGGCCGCCGCCTGCAGGCCGAGCGGCAGTCGCTGCGCGCGGCCGCGCGTGCCGCCTCGGTGCTGCAGACCGTGCGCGAGCCCATCGTGCTGCTCGACCGCGACCTGCGCGTGCAGCTGCACAACCCGGCGTTCGCCGAGCTGTACGGACTGCAGGACGAACGCGCCGACGGCACGCTGCTGGCCGATGTCGGCGAAGGCGCATGGCAGGATCCGGTGGTGCGCCAGCGCCTGTCCGACGTGCTGCTGCGTGGGCGCGAACTGTGGGACTTCGAACACGAACAGCGCACCGACGGCACGGTGCGCTACATGCTCATCAACGCGCGGCGCATGCCGCTGCCCGACACCGATGATGAAGTGGTGTTGATGACGGTGAGCGACGTGACCGTGCAGCGCGCCGTGCAGTGGCGCGTGGAAGAACTGAACCGCCAGCTGGAAGGCAAGGTGGCCCAGGTCTCGGAGGTCAACCGCGAGCTGGAGGCCTTCAGCTATTCGGTATCGCACGACCTGCGCGCGCCGCTGCGCCACGTCGCCGGTTTCTCCGACAAGCTGTCGCGGCACCTGGGCGAGGGCGCCGACGAGAAGAGCCATCACTACCTGGATGTGATCTCCGGTTCGGCGCGGCGCATGGCGGCGCTGATCGACGACCTGCTGGTCTATTCGCGGCTGGGGCGCGCGGCGATGCGCCAGCAGGCGGTGGACATGCAGACGCTGGTGGCCGACACGCGGGCCATGCTCGATGCCAACCTGAAGACCGATGCCGAAAGCAGCGGCGTGGCCCACCACGTGGAGTGGAACATCGCGCCGCTGCCGATCGTGGTGGCCGACGAGAACATGATGCGCCAGGTGTGGCTGAACCTGCTCGGCAACGCGGTGAAGTACTCGGGCAACCGCGATCCGGCACAGATCCGCGTGGACTACCAGCAGCAGGCCGATGGCGGCCATCAGTTCACGGTCAGCGACAATGGTGCAGGCTTTGACATGGCCTACGCCGGCAAGCTGTTCGGCGTGTTCCAGCGCCTGCACAAGGCCAGTGACTACCCCGGCACCGGCATCGGCCTGGCCAGCGTGCGCCGCGTACTGACCCGCCATGGCGGCCGCATCTGGGCCGAAGCCGCGCCCGACGCCGGCGCCACCTTCCACTTCTATCTGCCTCCGGCACTGGATGCAGTCAACCAAGGGTCTTCCGCATGACGACGCTGCGCACCATCCTCCTGGCCGAAGACAGCCCGGCCGACGCTGAAATGGCCATCGATGCACTGCAGGAGGCCCGCCTGGCCAACCCCATCGTGCACGTCGAGGACGGCGTGGAAGTGATGGACTACCTGCTGCGCCGTGGTGCCTGGGCCAGCCGCGAAGAGGGCCTGCCGGCGGTGCTGCTGCTGGACATCAAGATGCCACGCATGGATGGCCTGGAAGTGCTGCGGCAGATCCGCGAGCACGAGGAACTGAAGCGGCTGCCGGTGGTCATCCTGTCGTCCTCGCGCGAGGAAAGCGACCTGGCGCGCAGCTGGGACATGGGCGTGAACGCCTACGTGGTGAAGCCGGTGGACGTGGACCAGTTCTTCGGCGCGGTGCAGACCCTGGGCAAGTTCTGGGCGCTGATCAACCAGGCACCGGAGGTCGAGTAAGGCCATGCCCTTGACCGGTCCGGCCCTCGGGGCGCTGCGCATCCTGCTGGTGGAAGATTCACCGGAAGATGCCGAGCTGATGTCCGAACAGATGCTCGACGCGGGCCTGGACGCCCGTTTCGAGCGCGTGGAGAGCGGTCCCGAGCTGCGCCAGGCGCTGGCCAGCTTCGCGCCGGACATCGTGCTCTCGGACCTGAGCATGCCGGGTTTCTCCGGTGACGAAGCGCTGCGCATCGTGCGCGAGGCGGCACCGGATGTTCCCTTCATCTTCGTCTCCGGCACGATGGGCGAGGAGAACGCGGTGGAGGCCCTGCAGAAGGGCGCCAACGACTACATCATCAAGCACCACCCGGCGCGCCTGCCGTCGGCGGTAGCGCGCGCGGTGCGTGATGCACGCAGCGCGGTGGAGCGCCTGCGCGTGGAAACCGAACTGATGCGCGCGCAGCGGCTGGAGAGCCTTTCGCTGCTCGCCGCCGGCCTCAGCCACGACCTGCGCAACATCCTGCAGCCGCTGCTGATCATGCCGGACCTGCTGAAGGCGCGTACCGAAGACCCGCAGCTGCATCACCTGGCCGATGTCATCGCCGAGTGCGGCCGCCGGGGCCACGAGATGGCCGAATCGATGCTGTCCTTCGTGCGCGGCTCGCGCAATCCCAGCGAGCGCATCTTCATCGATGATCTGTTCCAGGCCGTGGCGCTGCTGTTGCGCAGCAACGTGCCCGAGGCGGTGAACCTCGAGCTGGAGGTGCAGGACGAAGGGCTGGTGGTCGACGCCAACTACACCGAACTGCAGCAGGTGCTGCTGAACCTGGCGCTCAACGCGATCCAGGCGATGCCGCAGGGCGGGCGCCTGAGCCTGACCGCCGAACATGCCGGCGAACGCGAGGGCGTGGACTGGCTGCGCATCGTGGTCGACGACGAAGGCATCGGCATGGATGCCGACACGCTGTCGCACCTGTTCAATCCGTTCTTCACCACCAAGGCCGACGGCACCGGGCTGGGCCTGATTTCCTGCAAGCGCATCGTCGAAGGTGCCGGTGGCAGCATCCATGTCAGCAGCCAGCTGGGGCAGGGCACGCGGTTCGAACTGCGGCTGCCGATGCATGAGCTGGCCGAGGGCGGTGAACCGGTCGAACAGCTGGTGGCGCTGGGCAGTGGCCAGTCGATCCTGGTGGTCGATGGCGAAGCCACGCGGCTGTCGCTGCTGGGCAACGCGCTGTCCAGCCAGGGCTACCAGCTGCAGCTGGCTTCCGACGGCCCGGCCGCGCTGCGCTGGATGCAGCAGGAAGCCATGCCGGCGCTGGTCATTGCCGATGCCGGCTCGCGGCTGCTGCCGGCCAGCCAGCTGCTGGGCGAGATGGCCACGCTGGGCTACGCCGGCCCGGCACTGGTGCTGGAAGAGGCCGCGGTGGAGCTGGACACCAGCGCCTTCCCCGCGGGCATCGACGTGCACGTGCTGCGCAAGCCGCTGCAGATGCAGCAGGTGTTCCGCGCGGTGGCTGAAGCACTGGGTTGAAGGGGCTGCCGGCCAGCGGCCGGCACTACCGTCACCGCAATCCGGTAGCGCCGGGCCATGCCCGGCGTGGTTTATTGGTCAGTGCCGGGCGCTTCCCACGGGAACCGCGGCAGGCTCGCCACTGCCTGCTCCAGCCGCCGTGACCAGTTGTTGTGGATGTCGGCATACAGCGGCGAATCGGCGGTGAAGCGCAGCTGCTGGCCCACCTGCAGTTCGCCCTTGCGCAGCATCACCATGTCGATCGGCAGGCCCACCGACAGGTTGGAACGGATGGTCGAGTCCAGCGACAGCAGCGCCGTGCGCGCGGCATCTTCCAGCCGCGTGGCCGGGCCGAGGATGCGGTCGAGGATCGGCTTGCCGTACTTCGATTCACCAATCTGCAGGTACGGCGTCTCCGGCGAGGCGGCAATGGCATTCCCCAGTGGGTAGACCATGTACAGCCCCGGCTGCTCGCCGGCGATCTGCCCGCCGAAGATCAGCGTGGCCTGCGTGTTGACGCCGTCGTGGCCGTGTTCGGTGTGCTGGCACTTCACCTGGCTGTCCACCAGCAGCGCGCCCACGTAGGCGGCGGCTTCGAACAGGTGGGTCATCTGCCGCAGGTTGGGCGTGCGCGCTTCGGCGGCATCACGCTGCAGGCGCGAGACCAGCAGCTGGGTGGTGGCCAGGTTGCCGGCGGCCATCAATACGAAGGTCGCCTCGCCGGGATACTCGAACACGTGCAGCTTGCGGTGCACGCGGACATCGTCCAGCGCGGCATTGGTCCGGGTGTCGGCGGCGAAGACCAGGCCTTCGTCCACCTCGATTCCAACGCAATAGGTCATGTGGGTGTCCTATCATGTGCGTCCCGGATTGTAGGCAGGCCGCCGTGACGATGGCATGCCCACCCCACCCCTGAACGCCGTCACCGGAACCGCATGACCACCGTGCTCCTGAGCCTGGGCAGCAACGTCCAGCCGCGCCGCTACCTCCACGCCGCGGTGACGGCCCTGCGCGAGCGTTTCGGCGCGCTGCGGGTATCACCGGCCTACCGCACGGCCGCGGTCGGCTTCGATGGCCCGGCCTTCCTCAACAATGGCGTGGCGATCGACACCGATCTGCCGCTGCAGGAACTGGACGACTGGCTGCACGCGCTGGAAGACGCGCATGGCCGCGACCGCAGCGGGCCGCGCTTCTCCGACCGTACGCTGGATATCGACGTGGTGTTCTACGGCGACCTGGTGGTGGAGGGCCCCGGCCACCTGCGCATCCCGCGACCGGAGCTGAAGCATGCCTTCGTGCTTAAGCCGCTGGCGGACATCGCCCCGGACTTCATCGATCCGGTGAGTGGCCATGATCTGGCCACGCTGTGGCGCGCGCACAAGCAGCATGGCGAAGCGTTCGAGGTCGTGGACCTGGAATGATCGGGTTGTTGTTGCCGGCCAGCGGCCGGCAC
>JAFAFD010000235.1 GCA_023423675.1 Pseudomonadota bacterium
GGCCGGGGCGGCGACCACGGCCATCGCAGCGGCGTCGGCCGAGGCTTCGGTCACCGCGGTCTGGTCGGGCGCAGGCGCCAGTTCGGCCTGGCTGGCCACCACCTGCGGCGGCAGGGCCTCGCCGGGACCGGCATCCTTCAGCTTCTCGCCACCCATGAACAGGGCCACGGCGGCCACCGAAGCGGCCAGCGCGGCACCGCCACCCCAGGCACGCCAACCGGTGCGGCGCACCTGGCGGCGCGGTTCGGCCTGCGGCGCCGGTTCGGCAGCAATGGCGGCGGCGACGGCGGCGCTGAAGCCGGCCGGGGCCAGCAGCGACGCCTGGCCACGCATCACGTCGCCGAGCAGCTGCCAGCGTTCCTGGCTGCCGGACAGTTCCGGGTCGTGTTCCATGCGGCGCAGCAGGAAGCGCGCCTCATCGGCACCAAGCTCGCCATCGACCAGGGCCGACAGCTGTTCGCGGTGGCGCTGGTCCAGGCGCTGCCCGGCGGGGGATTGGTGGTTCTGCGATTCGTTCAACGGACTGTGGGTCATACGCGGCTCTTCTCGCGGGTGGCGCTGCCGATGTCCAGCAGCGGCCGGAGTTCAGTGTCGATCGCCTCGCGCGCCCGGAAGATCCGGGACCGCACGGTGCCGATCGGGCACCCCATCTTCTGCGCGATTTCCTCGTAACTCAGGCCTTCCACCTCGCGCAGGGTGATCGCCGACCGGAGCTCTTCCGGCAGCGCGTTGACGGCCTTCATCACCGTCTGTTCCAGCTCCTGGCGCATCAACTCGCGTTCGGGCGTGTCGGTGTCGCGCAGGCGTGTCCCGGTATCGAACTGCTCGGCGTCGCCGATGTCGATGTCATCGGTCGGCGGGCGTCGGTTGTGTGAAGCCAGGTAGTTTTTGGCAGTGTTCACGGCGATCCGATGCAACCAGGTGGAGAACTGGGCATCGCCACGGAAACTTCCGATCGCGCGGTAGGCGCGGATGAAAGTGTCCTGGGCGACGTCCTGACATTCGCTCCAGTCGGCGATGTAGCGACCGACCAGACCGACGACCCGGTGCTGGTACTTGCGTACCAGGACATCGAAGGCCGCGCTCTCGCCGCGCTGCACGCGCCGGACCAGTTCCAGATCCAGCTCCTGTGGTGTTTCAACATCGGCCATGAGGGGCCGCACTCCTGTCAGCCCGACCGACGTCGGGCAATGAGACTGCCAATCCCGGGAAAAGTTCAGTCGCCGATCACCTGGCGCCGCACCAGCTTTTAACCACCGTTCCGCTAGCGTCCCGGTCCGGGGCCATGGATCCGTGGTCGCCACACCCCAGCTATAGGGATTTGACGCGGGGGAAACAACCTCTGGATCATAGCCGCTTCTCCATACACAACCGGATGGAACGTTCATGCTCTCAGGCTTCGATGGTCTCCGCTTCAGCCACTGGCACCCCGAGATCCGCGATGACGGCGTGGTCGTGCTGTCTTTGGATCGTCAGGACAGCAGTGTCAACGCGATGTCGCAGGACGTGCTGCTGGAGCTGGGCGACCTGCTCGAGCGCATCGCCCTGGACCCGCCCAAGGGCGTGGTCATCCAGTCGCTGAAGAAGGCCGGCTTCATCGCCGGGGCGGACCTGAAGGAGTTCCAGGAGTTCGACCGCCGCGGCACCGTGAACGACGCGATCCGCCGTGGCCAGTCCACCTACCAGAAGCTGGCCGAGCTGCCCTGCCCCACCGTGGCGGCCATCCACGGCCACTGCCTGGGCGGCGGCACCGAGCTGGCGCTGGCCTGCCGCTACCGCGTGGCCTCCAATGACAGCAGCACCCGCATCGGCCTGCCGGAGACCCAGCTGGGCATCTTCCCGGGCTGGGGCGGCAGCGCGCGCCTGCCGCAGCTGGTGGGCGCGCCCGCGGCGATGGACATGATGCTGACCGGCCGCACCCTGTCGGCCTCGGCCGCCCGCGGCATCGGCCTGGTCGACAAGGTGGTGGCCCCGGCGGTGGTGCTCGATACCGCCGTGGCCCTGGCCCTGTCCGGCACCACCCGCCCGTTCAAGCAGCGCGCGACCGCCTGGGCCACCAACACCTGGCTGGCGCGCAAGCTGCTGGCCCCGCAGATGGTCAAGCAGGTCGCACGCAAGGCGAAGAAAGACCAGTACCCGGCGCCGTACGCGCTGATCAGCACCTGGCAGCGCACCGCCGGCAAGCCGGTGCAGGCGCGCCTGGACGCCGAGCGCCGCGCGGTGGTGAAGCTGGCCAGCACGCCGACCGCGCGCAACCTGATCCGCACCTTCTTCCTGACCGAACGCCTGAAGGGCCTGGGCGGCGGCGATTCCGGCATCCGCCACGTGCACGTGGTCGGCGCCGGCGTGATGGGCGGCGACATTGCCGCCTGGGCCGCCTACAAGGGCTTCGAGGTGACCCTGCAGGACCGTGAGCAGCGCTTCATCGACCCGGCCATGGAACGCGCGCAGGCCCTGTTCGCCAAGAAAGTGCGCGACGAGAGCAAGCGCCCGGCGGTGGCCGCGCGCCTGCGTGCCGACCTGGAAGGCAACGGCGTGGCCGAGGCCGACCTGGTCATCGAAGCCATCATCGAGAACCCGGAGGCCAAGCGTGCGCTGTACCAGACGCTGGAACCGAAGATGAAGCTGGATGCGCTGTTGACCACCAACACCTCGTCGATTCCGCTGGTGGAACTGCGCGACCACATCCAGCGTCCGGCGCAGTTCGCCGGCCTGCACTACTTCAACCCGGTGGCACAGATGCCGCTGGTGGAAATCATCCACCACGACGGAATGGCGCCGGAGACCGAGCGCCGCCTGGCCGCATTCTGCAAGGCGCTGGGCAAGTTCCCGGTGCCGGTGGCCGGCAGCCCGGGCTTCCTGGTCAACCGCGTGCTGTTCCCGTACATGCTGGAAGCGGCCACCGCGTATGCCGAAGGCATTCCGGGCCCGGTGATCGACAAGGCGGCGGTGAAGTTCGGCATGCCGATGGGCCCGATCGAACTGATCGACACGGTGGGCCTGGACGTGGCCGCCGGCGTGGGCAAGGAGCTGGCGCCGTTCCTGGGTCTGCAGGTGCCCGAGGCGCTGGCAACGGTGGACCCGGCCAAGCGCGGCAAGAAGGATGGCCAGGGCATCTACACCTGGGAAAACGGCCGGGCGAAGAAGCCGGACGTGGCCCGCGACTATCAGGCCCCGGCGGACCTGGAAGACCGCCTGATCCTGCCGCTGCTGAACGAGGCGGTGGCCTGCCTGCACGAAGGCGTGGTGGCCGATGCTGACCTGCTGGATGCGGGCGTGATCTTCGGTACCGGTTTCGCCCCGTTCCGTGGTGGTCCGATCCAGCACATCCGCGCGGTGGGTGCCGATGCGATCGTCGAGCGGCTGAAGGCGCTGCAGCAGCGCCACGGCGACCGCTTCGCCCCGCGCCCGGGCTGGGACAACCCCGCCCTGCGCGAACCGGTGGTGTAAGTTTTGCGGCCGGGCCTGCGGCCCGGCACCCGCTCAATCAACGGCGACCGCGCGCGTAGAGTCGAGCTTGCTCGACTGCCTGCAGAGCCAGAGCCAAGGCCAAAGCCAGAGCCAGAGC